>NZ_CAJCFU010000030.1:0-5191 GCF_903968575.1 Arsenophonus endosymbiont of Apis mellifera
TCCGTTACTTTCCTTTAAATCAGCCCCAAAGTCGCGACACACTTCACCTGCATACTGATGAAATGCTTTGTAGTGCAAGCCACTGAGTACTTTCTTTCGGTACTTAGTCACAAAGACAAGGTGAACATGTAAAAGAAACGCTGCATGTCTTGAACGGTTGATTTTATATTTTTGCATTGAAATTAACCGGATATACGGTAAGATAGTGAGATAATTTACTACACACTGAGTAATAATGCTAATTCTAAAAGCCTACAAATTCAGACTCGAACCAACCGAAAAACAGTCGCAACGTTTGCGGCAGTTGTGCGGATGCGCTCGTTTTATCTGGAATTACGGGCTAGCAGAGACGCAACGCATTATTGAATCCGGCGGTAAACTACCGTCAGCGTTTGAACTAAATCGGATGCTCACAGAATGGAAAAAAAAGCCGGAACATTCCTTTTTGCAAGAAGCCTACACGGATAATCTTCAGCAGAAACTCAAAGATCTGCACGGGGCATGGAAACGCTGCTTTGATAAAAAACTGGCAGCAAAAGCTCCTGTATTTAAAAGGAAAAATGACGGGCGTGATTCAGTTCGTTTTGTTAATTTTGATAAATATTGTCAGCTCGATAATGGCAGAGTGAGATTACCGTCAGGTTTGGTATGGGTAAAGTTCCGGCAGTCGCAAAAGCTGTACGGTAAGATTAAAAACGCAACCGTTAGCCAACATGCGGGACACTGGTATATATCGTTTCAGGTCGAACTGGAAATGGACATTCAGCCTCATTCGTCAGCAACAATGATTGGTTTGGATGCAGGTGTAACCAGACTCGCCACGCTGTCAGACGGCACAGTGTTTGAACCTGTAAACAGTTTTAAAACCAACCAAAAAAAGCTGGCGAAATTCCAGCGTCAGTTAAGCTGTAAAGTTAAATTCAGCAATAACTGGAAAAAACAGAAGCGAAAAATCCAACGTCTCCACTCGCATATAACCAATATCCGCAAAGACTACCTTCACAAAGTCACCAGTGAAATCAGCAAAAACCACGCGATGATCGTCATTGAGGACTTAAAGGTCAGTAACATGTCGAAATCGGCAAAAGGTACACAAGAGCAGCACGGACGGAATGTCAGGGCAAAATCAGGACTTAACCGTTCGATACTGGATCAGGGTTGGTATGAAATGCGCCGTCAGCTTGAGTACAAGCAGCTATGGCGCGGTGGTCAGGTATTAGCTGTGCCTCCGGCATATACAAGTCAACGGTGTGCATGTTGTGGTCATACAGCGAAAGAAAATCGTCAATCACAAAGTAGATTCGAGTGCCTTGAGTGCGGGTATACAGAGAACGCAGATATCAACGGAGCTCGTAACATTTTAGCGGCAGGACATGCCGTGTTAGCCTGTGAAGTGAACGGTGCAGTAATGCCGTCAGCAGCAGGAACCAGGCTTCTGAGCGATCAGATAGTCTCCGACTAACGGGAATCCCCCTCCTGAGTCACGAAGTGTGAAGGTGGGGGAGGATGTCAAGAAAGAGTCCAGTGTTAACAAATGCTCATTTTCGAGCACCATGTCCGTGCGATAAATTTGATTATTTTTTATCGTAATCAAAATTCTACCACTTTCTCCTGAAAAGCGATTAAGCACCAATAATTTATCTTCTTTTTTCCTGACTTCTCCGGTCATCCAATACTCATAGAGAACATCATCACACTTATCCTGATAACGGACAACTTTATCCCTGATTTCTGCTTTTACTTTATTCGGGCTAATAGTCGATAGCCAGCCCGCAAGTTTACGAAGAGCAAGACAAATCATACTCCGTTCTTTGCCATCTCCAGCAACCATGGTGATTTCCACCATAGTTGATTTGAAACGCTGTTTAATCTTAACAAACTGACTTTTCCAGTCTAATCCCATACCCTCAACAATGGGCTTCATGGGTACATAGGGTTCATTGTTGTAATTCACCACATACAAATCGTCACCATAGAATGAGACATTAATTGTAGAAATGGCGTTATTCATGCTGCCACCTCCACACTTAACATTTTTGCTAATTTAGCAATACCTTTTGGTGTGATACGAACCTGAGTTTTAGTTTCATTAATGCCATCAGTTCGGGTAATCGTTGTCACTTTATGCTCAATCAATCCCTGTTGAATCTTGTCCTGATAACCAATCCACGGGCTACCCAAGCGTCTATAAATCCATTTATTTTCATTTAGGAAATCAAACAGGGCTTTGGGGCGTATTTGTAATTGTTTAGCAGCATCAGTCACACACATAGCACCATCGGATTTAGCGATTCGCTCTAAGGCTGCTATATCGGGCTTCATTTCTGCTATTTGATGATCACGCTCAAGGATTTTTTCACTATAATTTAGCAATAAGCCTCTCATTACGGCCGGATCATTTAATGCAACCATAGGGTCTATCACAACAGGCGCTAACTTGCCCGCTTTAAAATCTAAAAAGGTTTGGTTAACCATCAATCTAAATTTCGGTGAAATCCAACCTGCATATTCAATCGCTAATAGTTCATGAGCAAAAGTGCCTTGGTTTACCCCACCTTTTACCGCATTGATCGGGGATGTGCATTTTTGCACATCGGTTAACTCTTGAACTAGATCCTTAGCTGATTGAGTTCTTAGCCATTGTGCAGGGGCTTTATTTGTACTAGTACCACTCGCTTTATGTAATGCATTTAAATTAAAACGGCCTTCTGTATCAGTATTAATCTCAATTCCTGCAATGACAGGAAGATTTTTATTTGCTATATTCATACTGTTGATCTCTTAACTTATGATTGACAACTTAAAAACCCTGACTGTTTGCCCAGTTGGGGTTTCCTCTTTATTGGTTAATCCATTTTTCATTAAAGCTATCCTCGATCCTTTTAATCATTTCTTGGTTTTCTGTTCTTCGGTTCTGCGCTGCCGCTGACTTGACTTTCCAAATCAAACTTTCAGGCATTCTTAACAATTTTTGTTTTAGTGTTTCTTTTTCCATTTACATTCCCTTTGTTATCAATTGATATTATTTGCTATCAATTGCCAGTTTAGCTATCAAATGCTAGCATGTCAATAGATTGATATTAAGGTGCTACTATGACTAAGAAAGACGTTCAATTGAACATACGAATGACTCAAGAATTAAAAAAGAAAATTGAGATGTCAGCTAAAATAAACAACCGAACCACGAATGCAGAAGCTATAACTCTTATCGAATATGCATTGAATGACATTAAACCAAAAGAATTTGGTGACAGAATTAAAAATGCCGCTGAAGAAATAAGTATGCAGATCAATCTATCACCTAATGAGATAGAGAGACTTATAAACGAAATTCTAGCTAAAGAAACAAGAAAAGTGTTGTCACATTCTTTAGATGAAATTCTTAGTAAATCTAAATTACTATTTTTACAGGAAGTAGAAAAACACAGAAAGAACTAATAAAATTTATCAGAATAAAATAGTATTGTTAAAAATGAAAAACGCAACGTGTAAAACTTATAATGTAGGTAACTTTAATGCTTTGAGTCCACCTGACAGTTATCACAGTAATAGCGAGTAACTGTCAGGTGAGCTACAGCTTAAAACTTATATCCTAAACCAACCGTGAATGCATCCGTCTTCCACTCGCCACTGCCTGAACGTTCATAGCCTACATCAACGGTAACTCCCTCGTAAACATTCACTTGCATACCAACGCCGTAGGCCAGGTCATTTCTACTGTCACTATTTGAGCGTTTTTCGTCTTTAATTAACTTACCGTTTTTAAAAGCATTCCCACCAAATTCATAAGACATTTTTTTGTTTGCCAATCCGACTAGCGCATAAACGTTAATATATTCATTAAATCGATAAGTAGGACCAACCATCAATGAGATATATTTTCCCTTCACGCGCCCATCAACTCTAGAATTGTCTTTCCCTTTATTTGTGGTTCCAAACGCTGAAGTACCGAAATCACTCTCAGAGTAAGATGCTGAACCAATAACACCGAACCCATCATTTAACTCATACGTGTAGCGTATAAAGGCACCGCCTGGATTAGAATAATCATCAGAATCAACTCTAGCTGAAACCCCTAAACTGTTAGAAATAGCATCACCAGCAAGTTTGTTTGACTGATTTAATAAATTAACATCCTTTTTAAGTCCATCTGATTTAATCTGTATGTATCCCATCGAAAGCGTACTCTCACCACCCTTTGCGATTACAGCACCAGAAAATAGTGTTGGAATTAAAAACAGTAACGTTTTTTTCATTGTTTTTCCTTTGATCTTACGTTTGGCCAATAGTGACTTAATCTAAATTGATGCCAAGCATAACAAAAGTGAAATTTTTTTCTATCAAAAATGCGCTCATCGATCAATAACTCCGCCCATTGACTGCCTTGATAATTTTATGCAAATCACCTCCATCTCGACTCTCTGCCACTAAGACCGATTTGATTTTCTGGGTTAAGGATTGCTCGGCTGCGCGCATATCGACATTGGAAGGGTTGGACTGCTGCGGTTGACCGTCAACATGAATACCGCCTAAATTGACATTAACACCGCTTGCTACGGGTTGCATGCCGTACATGGGCGCTGAAGATGTCCCCACATATCCACCAGACGCATAACCTCGCTTAGCCCCATCCATCAGGCGATACAGGTTAGCAATACCTAACCGCTGAGTCGCTTCTTTAGTAAATACAAACTCCCCACCATGAACGATACCTTTCGGGTCATATTTACCCCCACCACCCACATATCCGCCTGATGAAAAACCTAAAATACCCGCCACTGCTCCTCGCCAGCCTTCGGTTTGTCCACCGAAAGCCGATTTCATCGCTTTTAAAATGGCCATCTGCGTCATTAACTTCACAATCATCTCAAGTAATGATTTAGTGAAGTCAGCAAAATTGGCTTTGCCGGTCAGCAGGAAATCCGACAGAGAATGGCTCATTCCCTCGAAGGCAAACTGGGTAATATTGGCAACATTTGCATAGGCGTTTGTAGCTTGATCTTGAAATTCAGCAAAGCCTTTTTTAACACCCTTCTCCCAATTACCTCTTAGCGATTCTTCTTGCTGAAAGTGTTTTTTTAGCGCTTCTTTTTCTGCTGGGGTTTCAACCTTTCCTATTGCAATCTGTTGTTGATATTGTCTATCAGACAATCCGGCGCTTGCCATCATTGCCTTCGTTCTGGCTGCAATT
>NZ_CAJCFU010000031.1:0-48133 GCF_903968575.1 Arsenophonus endosymbiont of Apis mellifera
AGCATTAGCTGGTTATCCTGTGTAGTCTGAGATAACAAAGTTTCTATCTCAGCAATAACTTTGTCGGCATTTTCACGTTTGCGAATAATGCGTTTAATCGCTGTTTTTTCTGCATCGGCTATTTTATCCTGAAGCTCTTCCGTTACGTGCCAGATACGCTCACACTCTGTAGCGATAGAAGGGACTAGTAGTACTTCCATTGGATAGGGTGAGGGAATGCCGGTGACTTCTCTCAATGCATACCAGATAGCATTATTCCATGCTTGTTTGAAACGAAAGTTCTGCGTCATTAGGGCAATGATACGAGCAAGATTTTGAGTGTCTTTGCTGCTGAACTTTTCGTGAGCTTCAGGTTGGTATTTTGGGTGCTCATATTTACCCGTTTTGCGGATTGATGGAAGGACTTCATTTGTTACCCATTTGCGGAAACGATGAGGGAGTGTTCCTTGTTTGACTGCATCACGGCAACGGAGTACTAAAGTGTACATGCCTGATTCGGAAATAATATTAATTTCTTGTACGCGATTATCAAACATTTCTCTATGGCGAAGCCCTATGTTGAACATAGACCTCTCATCATCATCTAATTTTTCAATCGCTTGAGTGACATTTTGAATTTGTAGAGTTGTACAGACATCTTGAGCAACGAACCAAAGTTCACCATTGATAATAATTGTACGTACTTGATGGTTTTCAAAATAAAATGGAGTAATAGCTAATGTTGGAAGTGTCATATGACCTCCGTTGATAATCTGAATTTACCACCACCGTTGAGGTCAATCTTGGGTGGTGAACTGAACAGGGTTGACCTTACCGCGATTATCAGACGGCCAGCTTTTCAGCTGCCCTATCCAGCCCACCATTGAATTGTGGCTAGATTACGACATTAAAAAACACGCTCGCGGCGTGTGCATGTCGCGATAATCACAGCGAGAGGTCAATCCCGACATCTGATTTTGCAGATGCACACAAACTATAGCTCATGATTTCTTCTTTCGTCAATGGGTATTTTGTGGTTATCAAAACTAAATAAAATAAATGTATATATTCAATTAGTTATATGTCATCTATTTTAGCCATCTTAGGCTATAAGAAATTATAAAATAATAATATAAATCAATATTTTATTGAGTTTTTACCTATCTACTGTTACGCCACATGGGCTGGACAGAAGCGGCCGACTTAATCATTAAAGGCATGCAAGGGGCGATTGCCGCCAAAACCGTGACTTATGATTTTGAGCGCTTAATGCCTGGTTCTAAGCTATTGAAATGCAGTGAGTTTGGCGATGCGATCATCAGCCATATGTAATTGTCTGTTTTACTTGATTGATAACGGGAGCTTAACGGTTCCCGTTTAATTTATGCGCTATTTTTTCTCTACAAAACTTTAGCAAAACGCTTCTCCAAAACTGAACCCTTAAATGGCCATAGTTTGCCATTTTCTTCATAATTGTTGTGGTATGTTTCAGTCATTTTTCGGGATCTATCGCTGAGATTATTTGATTTCGTTTAATCTCAGCTTATCTTTTGTTGACTATCCTGCTCCTTTAGTGATTACTGTTTCATTATTTTAATTGTTTTTGCAAAGTTTTTGATTCTAATTATTGATAGGCTTTTGTTAGCAGGCAACTAATTTATGCTAGTTATAAATACATGGTAATTTCTGATTGTTTGTGTCATTTGTTTTGATTGTGGTTGGATATGAGGGACTTTATTATTGAGAAATTTAAATAATATTCTTATAAATTAATTAATTTTCAAATTGGTATATATCTATACAAAAAAATGATTTATCGATGGATGAATTTTTCTTCTTTTTTAAGATTAATTTCATCTAAAGCAAAATTTTTTCATCGTCACATATTATAAATTGTGCTCTACTTTTATTAGCAACTTCTACTGATTATCTTTCGCTGCAATTTTGATTATTGATAACTGAAATAGATACCAGTTATCTCAGTTAGTACTATGGCAAAAATATTATGCAAGGTAACGGATTTGTAACTATTTAATTTTAATTGTGGATAATTTTAATCTTATGGAGTGAGGTTAATATGCAACATTTTGATTCAATAGCAATATTAAAAAATAGTGAATATACCGGCACGGTATATGTTTGTGGTTATTTCCAATCTGGCGATGGTGGCGGCGGTTATTATATTTGGGATAGTGCTAGCGCAAGAGATGACAATGGTGGTACTGTTATTGCTTCTAACGTTAGTGCTGATGGTCGTTGGTTATTAAAACATAAAGGACAGGCTCATTTTTACCACTTTGGTATTCTGGATGATAGCAAACCCGCTGATGATGCACTCGACGCTATGGTCAATGATTTGTCTATTATGCGTATTGAAGCAGGTAGTAATCTATTATTTCAACGCCGTCATCATTTTAATCGTTCAAGTATTAGTTTGAATTTTAATCATTACCATATTTCGACGCAAGGCATCGCTCCTATTGTTGGTGCAGATGATCCTTTTGCCGCAGTATTCTTCTTTCAGGGAGAAATTAGCACTGCAGAAAGACAATTTACCTTGACTGAAACATTGAATGAGCAGACTGATATTTTTCCAGTTGCTGATGCCACACAATTTAAGATTGAGGATTGGTACGCACTGCAAGTTAATCATTTAGCCGGTAGTGATGAGCGCGAATTGCAAAAATTGGTACAGGTAATCGCGATTATTGATGATGAACATATTCAAATCAATTATTCCAATGGTTGGCAACTTGATACTGGGCGTGTTATCAGTTGGCGTAAAGTCATACCAGTGCGAGACGTGACCATTAGTAACTTTCATTTTACCGGTGCTGGTATTGATGCAAAAACCGGTAGTCATCCGATAGCTTTCGAATATGCAATTTATAGCAATGTTTTTGCTGTGCATGCTATTGGTAGCTTTTGGCCAGTAATAATGCGTCGATGGAATACCCATTACATAACAAAACAATGTTCGTTGCAAAATCCTGTCAACACGGCTTATGGTGGAGCGGGTTATTTAACCCAACAAATCTACTGTCTATATGGGCATGTTAGTGATTGCTATGTTGCAAATGCTAGACATTTAAATGATTTTACTGCTTCCGCTTATTGTATGGTGGAAAATTGTCATGCCACGGGGCAAAGTGCAGAAAAAGGCCCATTTGTTACACATGGTCAGTATGAACATGATCTTACATATACAGGTAACTCTGGGCTGATGACATTTGCCAACTCTGGTGCCCAGTGGGGTGGTTGTGCTAAGCGGATTAATGTCCGGCAACATGTTTGTCCCTGGTTTGTGGCTCGATATAAGATCAGTGATTTGACACTAGAAGATGTTATTGTTATCGCAGATGCGGCTATTCCTAGTTCTGGTATGTTATGGGTAAATGCAGATGGCTTACAAATGCGTGGCTGCAAAGTTGATCGTGAATTGCGCATAACACAGGCTTCGGTGCGATCCGTCCGTCGTAACCTAATTAATGGTTGTCATTTTAGCTGGCAAAATGAAACGCTACCAATTGTGCAATCTAGCGTTAAGAGTGCCGTAAATATCATAGATAGCGTGTTTGATGGTCTTAATGAGCATAGTTTTGCTAGTAGTGCGCCATTAAGTTTTGAGCGTTGTCAATTCAATGGTATGGCAAATACTGCACTATTAAAAGTAGCGGCGAATCGATTTTCGTTACGTGCTTGTGTGTTAGAGTCAATTTATCTGCAACTGTCTGGCGATAGTGAAAAACATTGGGATATTACCTTGTTGACTCAACATGGTGGTGGAATTGATTTTAGTGATTTTAGTGCCAACTCTTCATTAGTATTTGTTTATAACCGTTTGCAAAATAGTGAAATTATTGCCAAACCTGCCAGTAGTGACTATGTGATATGGCAAAATAATTTTATGTAATAACAGTATTTAATATTGCAAACAAGCGGGAAGTTTTATCTGTATTAAGCAACGGCCATTATATTAAACATATTCAATGTTATAAAAAATAAATTAAATATTATTAATTTTAATTAAATTTAATTTTGTAAAAAGAAAAATAATCAATTGTTATCTTTTTTATTTTGATTTTTTATTACAAATTAGCGACAGTTAGATTGCTTTTAAACATAATCTAAATTCGTATTTTCATTAATGGTAAACGGTTTATTAATTGATAAGTTCAATAATAGAAACCGCTTTTATTGTTAAGGAATAGGAGAATTAATATATGAGGAAACGTTTGAAGAAGCGTTTTTTATTATGAAATTAAATTCTATCATAATAATTATTGTAACATTAATATCCGCAATATTTGCCGTCATTTATAACGATTACAATCACCTAAAGTACCAATACCAACAACTCAAAGATGAATTACAACAACAAACAGAACTTAAAGACAATTATTTATACGAAATAAAATCGTTGCAACAAATTGATATTAAACGAACTCAGGAACTTAATAATGCGAAAATGGCAATACGTCAGCTTAGTAGTGATTTGCGTGATAACCATAAGCGCTTGCTCGTCAAAGCCGTATGTCCCGAAAACCATGGAATTGCCACCCCCACCACCGGCTTGGATGCTATCAGACCCACTGAATTGGCGCCAGACGCTGGACGAAATTATCTTCGTCTCAGACGTCAATTGGAAACATTAGAAGCCCAATTTTTGGGATTGCGGGCTAGAGTGCAGGAAATTTATAAACAAAAATAAATTTGTTATTCTTTTTTAAATAATAATTTTATTGTTGGTGATTAATATTGCCTTGAAATTAATTGTTACATTTTAAATAAGGAGTTAAATAATCGTTTCATTTATTGTCGATAATAATTAAGCGGCCAAGAGGAAAAAAACATGTACTTAATCGATTATAATTCATATCGTTCAGTCAAAAGTTTTAACCGTAGGACTCGTTTTCTTGTTATGCATTATACTGCTTTAAACTTTCAAGCTTCAATTACGGCATTAACCGGTAATAGTGTTAGTGCGCATTATTTAGTGCCTGATCCAACTGACAAAACATATCAGGCTGCTGGTTTTAAAGATGTTAGAATTTTTAATTTGGTGGATGAAAATGAACGTGCATGGCATGCGGGTGTCAGCTTATGGGCTGGACGCTCAAATTTAAATGATACCGCGATAGGGATCGAAATCGTTAATGAAGCGGGTTATGCTAATGGAAAAATGATTTTTCCGCCGTTTAATGACAAACAAATCGATGCAGTAAAAGAATTAGCATTAAATATTATTCAACGTTATCCGGATATGTCACCAACCAATATTGTTGCACATTCAGATATTGCCCCTGGACGTAAAAGTGATCCGGGCGCTGTTTTTCCATGGAAAAAACTTTATGACGCCGGGATTGGAGCCTGGTATGAAGATGAAATAAAGCAGCAGTATATGGCGCAATTTAAAAATAAAATGCCAGAAAAAATGGAGATTGTCACCAAATTAAAGCGCTATGGCTATGATGTATCTCGAGTTGCCAATAATAATGACTATACAAAATTGATCAGAGCTTTTCAGTTACATTTTCGCCAATCAAATTATGATGGTAAAGTAGACGTTGAAACTGTGGCTATTCTTTATGCATTAGTAGCAAAATATTTTCCTTAATAATTTATTAATATTTACTTTATAAAAACTATCATGCAATTTTGATGGTTTTTATCTTTAAGTATGACAACCCAAAGTAACTGGTAGTGAAATGCTTACTGCAGCAAATATTATCTTAATTTTGCGAGTTTAAAAAATATTGGTTAAACCAATGCTTATTGGTAGTTTAGTTAACAGCAATAAGAAGAAGTCATTATATCCTTTTATTACTTTTTAGTCTTAGTCGGTATTTTGTCACATTAATCTATCTGTTTGAAAAAACATTTTTTATGGATATTAATGGTTTTAGAATATTAAAATGAGGTGATAAAGTAGTGTTTTTTTTTAATTTGAGTTTTTAATACACAGAGGATGTTAATATTTTTATTTGAAACTTAATGTTAAGATTTTATTTAAAAAATACAGTTTACTATACTGTATTCGCCAGTAAATTATTATTCTTCCATACAATACTCGGTAAAATTTACGCTATGTTAATCATTCGCGATAACCGTATGATTTTATATTTAATTATTAGGTTTTTACCTTATTTTGCTAACCAGCCATATCGGCTGGTTTTTTGAATTATTACTTTTTGCTACCAAACTGGCACGATCATCACTTTATATTAAGGATAATCTCTATTTAAATTAGCGAGTTCTTCTTCATGATTTTCTATATTGCTATTACTATTATGAACAGAACTGCCTGAGTTATGGCTGTTGGGTTTAATGCTAGTGTTACGTCTACCAGTTTGATCCATGTAATTTACGCCATTATGGAAAGTTGTTGAGACATAAGTATCAAGACTTTTTCTGGTTGCTACATTGGTTGCCTTAAAAGACTCTGTGATGCCAGTTTGTGCAATAGTTGAACTTTTATCAATGTTAGTCATTACCGTTTCTAAGGCTTTATTGGTTATAGTATTAGAAAGTTCCAGGCTGGATTTTAGCGACTCTAAATCATTTTTTACTGTATTGTTATGAATAGCAGTATATGCAAAATTAAAAGCTTTATCGATAGTAGAATCAGCGAAATTTAAATTTTCGGTAGCTACAACTTTAGTATAGTTGAGATTTTCCTGTAGCATGATTCTAGCTTGAGCCAAATTTCTTGCGTCATCGCTTTTATATCTTCACACCTATGGTAATGTCTTTTGTTGTGCTTTGGAATATCTGTAATTCTAGTCGGGAAAGGGGGCTGTATTTTGTCAGCTATTGCTGGCACAAAATGACAGATAGATAAGATAATAACAATGGATACTTTATATAATAATTTCATAGCTTATCTCCTAATATATTAATTGTTATTAAGTATAGCCGATTATAACAATTATTTAACATTTTAAGGTGTTATTCAAATGTCAGCCTGGCTGTTTAATCATGGCAGTGGTTGAAATAATGTAATTAATGGACAGAAAAGATAACTTTGTAAGATATGTTGGCTAATACTTTTTATGGTTAATAAAAAGCGGTTATTTATCATAAAATTAGTTAACTAACTAATTGAATTGTAATTTAAAATAGTTATATTATTAATATCTCTCTCTTTCATCAGCTAAATAAAAGAGAGATAGGATATGCATTTTTCATGAAGTGATAAATAGTGGTTACTAACAACGACTATCCTTGGTATGTAGTGGCAATTTCATCTTCTGTGATATTATCAATATTACTATTATCAGCGGCGTTGGCTGTACCTACCCTATTGTTATTAAGAGCTTTATTATCATTGGTTGGATCTGCAATCGTAAGAGAGCGGTTAGTAGTAGAATTTGCCAGATTAAGACCTTGATTAGTCGTTGAATTAACAAGCTCTGAACTGGCATGCGCGGTGTTAGCAGCCATATTTAAGCCATTGTTAGCGGTATCTTTAACTGCCTCTATTGTTATTTGAGAAATAGCCTTGTTTGAATCAAAAGTCTCATTAAGCGCTGTTTCCGCTGCGTTAAAGCTTGTGTCGAGAATAAGGTGAGTTATATCGAAGCTATCATTAGCAGTTTTACCCACTAGTGCTAGCGTCTTATCTATCGCTTTATCGGCAGTATTCATCCCCATGTCAATCGCTTTGATGGCCAAATCTAAATTTTCAGGATTAGGGGCATTTCCAGGTTTTCCTTTTGAAATTTTTGTAGAGTATGATGTTACTTGATGAAAAATATCGTCGACAGATTTAAAACTATTATTGGAAGTAGCCTCTACCATGTCAAGTGTTCTATTGGTGAGATCGGCTGCCATTTCTAACCCTTTTTGTATAGTGTCGTTGGCTAAACTCAAAGCGCTATTGGTCGTTTGTTGATTGGCATTTAAACCAGAGTTAGCAATATTGTCGATAAGCTGGGTGCTATTATTGACGACGGATTGACTCAACTAATTGGCAGCAGTATTTGCTTTTTCAACTGTATTATAAGTTGTTCTTACTGTTTTGTTGGCGATATTTGAACCGCTTTGCAGAACTGAGTTTACAATATCCTCATTGGTGTGTGGTTCTGGATTATTTTGTGACTTATCTTTAGCCATGGTAATCGTAGAATTAAGTCCGATCAGTATTGTGATAATAGTAGATATTTTTGATAATGACTGCATGGTTTATACCCTCGAAAATAATAATCATTATCAAGTATAGTTTATTTTTAACATTAATTTAACGTTTGATCGGTTTTATAAATTTAATCCGCTTCACATCATTGAAATGGAGATGCTTATTTTTTCTGCCATGACTAATTATAATTAATAAAGTATAGCTGCCAATGGATGGCAGCAAAAAAAGAGCAAATTGATAGTTCTTTAGTAGTTAAGTTAATCCTTTAATATAATGTTGTAAGCTTTGCCATTAACATCATGGGTTAAACAATGACGTCTCTCATCTTCGACTGACACGACGATTTTCTCACAAGCATAGATAGCAGTTGGTGAAGTAAAGGCATGGCAAATATTAACAAAGTAAGCTGTTAAAACAGATATAATAGACAAGGTGTTAAATAAAATTTTCATCGTTAGTGTTAGCATATATAAAGCGGCAATCTTAATTCAACAAGCAGATATTTCAATGTTTTTTGTAAAATACTTACCAAGTTATTTCTAAGGTTTTTTATTAGAGTTTTGTATTGTTTTTTACTCTATATCATTGTCAAAATACTTAACATATAGCTAATTTAAACCGGATTATAAGTATGCAATGATTAAAATATGATAATGTTGTTGGTTTATAAAAAATTACGCTAATTTTATTGTAACTAGTGTAAGATAATTGACCATAGTGGTTTTAGTTAATCCATAAAATGGATTAGCAATAACAATATAGGATAAAGTTGTTTTTAATATAAATTCAGTAATGGATAAAATTATTTTAATATAGCAAATAGAGATATAATAAGACTTTTAACATAAAAATTTGGTTATTAGCTAATTATGACGAGAATAAATGTAATCCCGCCTAATGAATTATGCGATCAACACTTTTTGGCAGAACATAGAGAATTAACTCGGATACCAAACTATATTGTTAAAAAAGAAGGGCATGTTGCGTTGTCGACGTTAACTGCTTATACCTTGGGCAAAGGACATGTTCTATTTTTTAGAGATAAATTGTTATTTTTATATTTGCGATATACATCACTACATCAGGAGTGTCTTGATCGAGGATTTGCTGTTACTAATAAATGGCCAGCCGAAGTAAAAAACTATTCTCAGTTATGGAACAATTATCAAGTTACTGAGGTAGATATCATGATTAATAAGGCCAGGATAGCTGAAAGAATGCCATTAAAACCTCGATTTACGCCTCATAAAAAATAATATTATTAGCAAAATTTGCTTTCGATTTGCTGTTGATTTTTCGTTATGAATATTGAAATAAGTAGAATTTAATTTAGATAAAATTAGGTTTTTACGGATTGAGGATTTTATAAAATATTTTAAATTTGATTTTTAGATATAAAAATAACGCCCCTTTTCAGATTATAATCTAATAAAGGGGCGTTTTACTCGGTGGATACTCTTCAGTATTCATTTAATCATCCCATTTTGGGCTCATCATTGCGGCGAAAATACCAGATGCGCAAATCAGGCCGAGAATTAACAAAAACATAATATTCTCCTTATTTTTGGTTAATGCATTTCGATAGAAATACCTCGCTAACATGAAAGTTAAATGCCATTATTTGGCTCAATAATTTTAGTCAGATAGCGACAAGATAAAAAGTGGTATTTTACATAAAAGGTAGGTTATTTCATTTTGTTGAACTTTCATTTAATGTTTTTCGTTTTAGCCAAAAATTGGCAGCCTTAAGGAGCATGGGCACACTTTTAGTTTGATTAACTGGCTGTTTTAGTAATGAAATGCGGCTTGTAACTATTATTAAAGTAAGATCAAGTTGCGGTGGTGTTACTAAATTAAATTCTTGCAAAACATTTTAATTATTGTAGTTAAAAATATTTTATAAAAAATTTATCAAAAGAATGGCATGTTTTTTTGATATTTTAGGGAATTTATTACTAGTAATAAATTAATGTTAGATAAATAATATATTAAATAATTGATTAATGAAATAATAAACAGGCAACTGCTTTTATATTAAAAAAACGTATTAATAGTGTAATTAAATAAAGTTATTATAATAAATTTTAAAATATAAAATAAGTAATTGTTGATTTCATTACCGCTAAATATAAAAATAATACCAGCAAATAAAAGTATCAAAATAAACTTAATGAATAAGTTGCGAAAAATGAGATTTAGGTTATAGTTAAATATTATATTTAGTTTGGCTGATATATTAAATTACATTAGTAATTATAATTAATTAGTTGATTATTGTATGTTATTTTTATTTGGTGAAATTTAATATGAATAATTACTACAGTTATAGAATTAATATTAAATATATCTACTACTATCTATAAAAATATGAAGACAATTTGCTTATTGATGTCTAATATCGCTATGATTTACCTGATAATGATATAATTGATTATATACATTTAAACTCTGCAAATTGACAAATATCTTTGTTTACCTTTGGTTATATTGTCGGTTTGTAGCTAATCATAATTCTCACTTTTAAAATAAAAAGGTTACCTAAAGAGGATGTTTATGTTACATTTTAAGGCAGTTTTACTGCTTAGTAATGTTATTACTTTTCAATAAAAGAGTGAAATTTATACAAATAAAAGGGTCATTTTTAATAAAGGTTTAGTATTATTTATTAGTGTATTTGATTTTTTGGACAGTTTTTATTAGTACAGATAAGGGGAAATGTTTTGACGGAACTGATAGACAATTTTAATAATATTCTCTGGAGTGGTGTATTAATCTATTTATTACTTGGAGTAGGTATCTATTTTACGTTAGGCACTGGTCTTATTCAATTCCGCCATTTTGGGCATATGTTTACTATACTGAAAAATAGTAATAAATCAGATAGTTCAGGTATATCTTCTTTTCAAGCTTTGTGCACAAGTCTAGCAGCTAGAGTTGGAACTGGAAATCTTACGGGTGTTGCCATTGCATTAACTGCAGGAGGGCCTGGTGCCATTTTTTGGATGTGGCTTGTTGCTCTAATTGGTATGGCTACCTCTTTTGCCGAAAGTACATTGGCACAATTATACAAAACAAAAGATGATCAAGGAAATTATCGTGGTGGCCCCGCTTACTATATGGAAAAAGGCCTTAAAATGCGTTGGATGGGAGTCCTTTTTTCTATCTTTCTTATCATCGCTTTTGGTTTAGTATTCAATTCTGTTCAAGCTAATTCAATTGCTCAAGCAACAGCCGTCGCCTTTGGCTTTAATCCTCTTTACGTAGGAATTGCGCTTGCAATAATTTGTGGCATTATTATTTTTGGTGGACTACGTTCAATTGCTCGGGTGGCAGAACTCGTTGTTCCTATAATGGCAATCGCTTATTTGATATTGGCATTTTGGGTGATGAGCAATAATATTGAACGTTTGCCAGATGTTTTTCTGTTGATTATCAAACATGCTTTTGGTTTGCAAGAGGCTGTTGGCGGCGTAGTAGGTTATGGTGTTGCTCAGGCTATGACGCAAGGAATACAGCGTGGACTATTTTCCAATGAGGCAGGCATGGGGTCAGCGCCAAATGCTGCGGCAGCAGCTTCACCATACCCGCCACATCCGGCATCGCAAGGATATGTACAGATGCTAGGTGTTTTTATGGATACTTTAGTGATTTGTAGCGCAACGGCAATTATCATTATTTCTTCGGGGGCATTAGATAATGCTGAGGCCACTATTAGTGGAATTGAATTAACCCAGCGAGCTCTTTCTTCAGCTGTTGGTGATTGGGGCGCAATTTTCATTGCCATAGCTATTTTTTTCTTTGCTTTTACTTCAATTATTGCAAATTATGCTTATGCAGAAAGTAATATGGTTTTTTTAGAAAATAACCATACGGCCGGATTATATATTCTTAGACTTGCTACTTTAGGAATGGTTATTTTTGGCTCAATAGCAGAAATGCCCTTAGTTTGGAAATTAGCTGATGTTTCGATGGGCTTGATGGCGTTAACAAATCTAATTGCAATATTAATGCTTTCTGGTATCGCGTTTAAACTTACCAAAGATTACAACCAACAACGTAAAGCGGGCAAATTACCTACCTTTGATATAGATGCTTATCCTGATATAAAAAAGCAGGTAGAGGATGGTATTTGGGAAAAGAACAATTTAAAACAATGGAATGAACGAGGGGCTAATAGTTAGCTAATATAATAAAAACCTTCGTATAAGAAGGTTTTTATTACTATATTCATCTAAATTTTTATTTATTTGTTATTAGTACATATATTTGTAACAAAATTATAATGGAATAATATTTTACTGTAATTTAATAAAATAAAAGAGCGTATTTTTTATAAACTATTATCTATCAAAAGTTAGATAATTTAGCTTTGTATTTTAGTTATTTTTTATAATGTTAGTTAGATTTTTTTATCGAAATCAAAATCAAAGGTTTGATAAAACGCCATACCAGTATCAGCAATAATCCATAGTAGTACAACAACATGATGGCCTTTTTTTCTATCTACGGGTAATTGAATATCATGTTCGTATTTTACTGGTAAGTCATATGACCAGAATGGGACATCAGGGGAAATATCTTCGAAAAAAGGTGTCATTTCAAAATGGTTACGAGTTAATCGTGTGGTAGTGTCCCAGCCATTCTTAGTAATGTAGGCTACATAACCACGTGTTTTATGTTGTTGTGTATATTCCCATGTAAAGTGCTGTAAACCGTTTTTAGGAACTAGATGCTTAGGCCAAGCTATCTTTCCTTCTGCAATTAATTCATTATCTGTGGAATTTAAGTAAGCTCTTTCTCCTGTTCTTCCACCACTGACGATTAATCCATCTTTTGGTGGTGTACTACTCGCGACGTCTGATGGCTCACGTATACAAGGTCCACTTTTAGTTTGTGGAAAATTTTTTCCTCCTTCTAACTCATTAGTTTCCCAGCCTAATCCCCACCAGCCATTTATCGAAGCAAAGTGTCCGCGTGAAGCGGGTGTTATAATCCTACCATGAGCAGGCTGAATATTATCTAATGTTTCCCCATTATTCTGGATAAAATTATTAGGCATATTGTCTCCTGAAGTTTATTGAATGGTTAAGTGTGCTCACTTCTAAAACTAGATATATCAACACATTGGATAAAATATAGTTTTCTGTTTAGACTGAATAGATAAAATTATTTAAATTGTGATAATTAAAATGAATAAAATTTATATTTAATTATAATTTGTTATAATTTTTTTATTTTCTTTAATTGAGAAGCAATAATTAAATATTACATTGTTAAATTTCTTTTATATATTATTAATTAGTTTAAATATAATAGTATTGTCTTTAGTAAGAAAATATTTTGTGCTGACTTATTTTGATTTTATTTTAGTTAATTACTAATTTTAGTTATTCAAAGAAATATTCATTTTTGTTGGGTAAAATGTATATTATTTATATCATATGATTTTAAGAGTATAGTAATTATTTTCACTTAACAGTAAGATCATATTGAATATTAATAAAAGATGCTAAATTAAAATAAAGTCGCTGTAGATTTATGTCATCTTATCTTAGCATCTATAATAACCATTAATTTTTAATGGATTATTGATCACAGTGTTAGTTAGTTATCACTAGTTTGATTAACATATCATTTCCTTGCGGTTAAATATTTGATGAATGTTGGTAAATGAAATGTAGCGGCTCCTTGATTTCTAATTTGATATTGGGATTTTGCCGAAAATCGTAAGGTGTAATACCAAATTCTTTACGAAACATATAGGTGAAATGTGATTGTGAGCCAAAGCCAAAATCTAACGCAATATCAAAAATGGCTTTAGAACTATTTCTCAGAAGATTAACCGCTTTAGCTAGTCGACGTTGCCGAATATATTTACCAAGTGAAATTCCTGTGATCTCTTTAAAAATTTTTTGCATATGCCAAAGAGAATAACCTGAGTAGGCGGCAAGCTCTTCCAGGTAGATTATTCTCCCTATGTGTTCTTCGATCCATTTACTTAATTCGCAAACAAGTGCTAAGTGGGTATCTTGTAGCATTGTGATATCATACTAGTTATAGGTTAAAGAAGTATACACAACTTTTTTTAGGGATGACAAAGTTCGATAGCTGGATGTTTAAATAATTTATAGATAATTCATGTTTCTCTTCAAAAAGATCAGTATATCTCTCTATAAATGAGTGTTTAAACCATTTTTTATCTATAATGATTATTTTCAACAAGGGTAGTTTACTGATAAACAGTATGGACAATAAATTAATAAAAAGACTTTATTGATTTAAGCAATGGTACTATGGTTATTTCAGTAAATGACTTGATTTTTTATATCTAGTAACATATTAATTATTTTTATCCCATGTGTTATTAAAAATATGAAAAGGGTTAGATATTGAAAATAAAAAAAATAGTAATTGCGATAATCATCGTTTTACTCTGCTTATTTTTATATTTAGTTGCATTAGACAGTTATTGTGACCAAGATCAGAATGGTGGAAATTTTACTATTGGCATCTGTAAAGTAACCGGTTATTTGCCATTTTAACTAAAATTAATAGGGTTTTAATCTGATTTAATTAATTTAATATAGGCTTAAATAGAAATTAATGTTTTAATTAATAGTTTTGACATGCGCTTTTAGTTAAGGTTTGCATTGATAAAAATATTAGGAAATTAGAATAAAATGAAGGTTTAATTATGGCGGAACAAGTTGGGCAAACGCTTAAGCGCGGGTTGAAAAATAGACATATTCAATTGATAGCACTAGGTGGTGCTGTTGGAACAGGACTTTTTTTAGGAATTGCACAAACCATAAATATGGCAGGGCCATCTGTTTTATTAGGTTATGCAATAGGTGGATTTATTGCTTTCCTGATTATGCGTCAATTAGGAGAGATGATTGTTGAAGAACCTGTTGCTGGTTCTTTTAGTCACTTTGCTTATAAATATTGGGGCTCTTTTGCTGGTTTTTTATCTGGCTGGAACTATTGGGCAATGTTTATTTTGGTTGGTATGGCTGAACTGACTGCCGCAGGTATTTATGTTCAATATTGGTGGGATATACCAACCTGGATTTCAGCTGCATTCTTTTTTGTTGTGATCAATCTAATCAATCTTACGAATGTACGTTTATATGGTGAAACAGAATTTTGGTTTGCAATAATTAAGGTATTAGCAATTATTGCAATGATTATTTTCGGTTGCTATCTGCTAATTAGTGGAAAAGGTGGCCCACAAGCATCGGTAGCAAATCTTTGGCAATATGGGGGATTCTTTCCGAATGGCGTTACTGGATTGGTAATGGCGATGGCAGTTATTATGTTTTCTTTTGGTGGATTAGAGCTGGTTGGCATAACAGCTGCGGAGGCGGAAAATCCGACACATAGTATTCCTAAAGCGACTAATCAAGTTGTTTATCGTATTTTAATCTTTTATATTGGTTCTTTATTTATATTGCTCTCACTGTATCCTTGGATAAATGTTGTTAGTGGCGAAAGCCCGTTTGTACTTATTTTTCATGATATTGGCGATAAATTTGTTTCTAATTCGTTGAATATTGTTGTTTTAATCGCGGCATTATCCGTTTATAACAGTGGAGTATATAGTAATAGTCGTATGCTTTATGGTTTAGCAAAGCAAGGTAACGCTCCACATTTTTTAAATACAGTAACTAAGCGTGGTGTTCCTATAGTATCGATTGCTATTTCAGCGTTAGCAACCTCGGGTGGTATTTTAATCAACTATTTATTAGATGGTAAAGCGCTAGAATTACTAATGTCGTTAGTTGTGACAACCTTAGTAATTAACTGGGTTATGATTTGTATTTCTAATTTAAAATTTAGAGCGGTAAAAATAAAAGAAGGTGTTGAACCTAAATTTAAAGCATTATGGTATCCATTTGGTAATTATCTCTGTTTAGTTTTTTTATTTCTTATTTTAATTATCATTTTAATGACGGATGGAATTCGTATTTCAGTCATTCTTATGCCATTTTGGATTATGTTTTTATGGATAGGATTTTTATTCACAAAAATAAGAAAAAAAAATAAATCTAATTGGTAAAATAGTAACCGACAGCCCTGGATTATACCAGGGTATTAGTATAAAAATTAAAGAGTTTAATTCCATTGCCAACGTACCCAAGCAAAAAGCACATTACCGTTATTGTATGTACCAGGGACATATGTTGCTTGGATTGATAATTGCTTATATTCAATAGAAGCAATTGGAAGTGGTAATGGCAGGGGGAGATACCACAGTTCATTTCTGGCGGTTATACTTAGCGTAAAACCTGCTCCAATAAGAAATTCATCAATATTAATTGGTCGCCAAACTTTTTGAAATCCATATCCAACTATGGGCTGCACATTATTATGAGAATCAGCAAAAGCCATAGCATAAATAGAATGCCAATTACCATTTTGATCAAAGCGGTATTTACCTATACCTAATCCCCAAGGAGTTTCATTATAGTCGGAAATTTTTTTATTATCATAAGTTAACCGATTATGCCAAATTAAAAAAGGTAAATAAATTTCATAATGATGAGAATTCCATGTCTTATTAATATTATAAGTAAATCTTTGTACTAATGAGAAAGCATAATTATTTCTTGTATCAATAGGGTTAGATGAATTAAATGTCGCTATTGTGTAAGTTGGAAATATGCAGCAGGAAACTAATATACCAACTGAAACAATATTAATAAATCGTTTTAGATTCATTCTAGAGTCCAAAATTCAGTTATTATGTGACAAATATTCATATCCCTCCAATATAGTTAGAAATGTAGAATTGGTTTAATATAATTAAAGTTTTGCATTTAGTATTATAACTAATAATAAAAGAAAAATGAAAATAGTAAAGTAATTTGCTTAATATTAACAATAGAATTAATTATTATAGGCTTATATAACAAGTTTATGAATGCAACTTAAACATTTCAATTTTAGAATGCATAATGTATAAATAATTAAAATTATTGAATTGCTAATTGAAATAGATAAGACTACATGCGTATTTTTTATTGTATTTCTTTTATTTTCTTGATAGAAAATAGAGAAAAAGATTTTCCACTGTTAAGTTATTTAAAGTGACTCATAGCTCTAAGATATAAAATAATTTGCTATTGTAAATAAAGTATGTAATAGCACATATATAAGCAGTAATAATATATTGTTTAATATCTGTTGTGTTATTTAAAAATCAATTTATGGTATTAAAGGAAAAAAAATGACAAAGATCACTGGTACAGTAAAGTGGTTTAATGAAACAAAAGGTTTTGGTTTTATTACACCTGAAAGTGGTGGTAAAGATGTGTTTGTTCATTATACTGCTATTGATGTTAATGGTTTTAAAACATTGACAGTAGGTCAGAGGGTTGAATTTGATATTCAAGAAGGCAGTAAGGGTTCTGCGGCTAATAATGTAACGATTATTTGATTATTATTAAAAATGATAAGTTATGAATTACTTAATTGTAAGATAATTTATTTGATTGGCTATATCAATATTTTGACTCATCCTGCATATAACAGGATGAGTTTTATAGATAATAATAAGTTCAATTTTTATTATGTTTTATATTATATAGTTGTTAATTGGTATAATGTAATTTTAATAAAAACATTAGCTATATTTAAATAAAAAACGATTTAATGCTCATTTGTTATTTAATACAAATTGACATGGATTCAGAATTTTATCCTTATCTTAGAATCCTTCATGAAATCATGTTATTAAAAAGAAAAATTAAGGCTATAATTAGTAGTAAATAAGATAAAAAATAGTTATCATATATAAGATAATCTTAATGTAATATCAAGTATTGACTATAAAGCATGCGATTAAAATGTACTTAAGCAAAATAAAAAATAATATTTGTTAATTATCTGTAAAAATAGTACTGGCATTAAAATAAAATTGGAGTTTTAACTATTTTATGAAAAAATTTTTAGTAGTTTTAATTATGATTCAAGCTTTATTCGTCTCAGCGTGCTCTGATGAGAAGTCTAAAATTGAAGCATACAAGAATAATTTTGTTAAGTATTGTATAAGTTCTGCAAAAGGAACTGAAGGTAATATAAGTACTATCACTGATGTATGTAATTGCGCGTTTGATAAAATAGTTAAAAATTATGGTATGAATAAATTTATACAATTAGATAAACAATTAAAGGATAATGGTTATACTCCGCCAGAAGTTGAGCAGAATATGGTGAGCATTGTTGAATCTTGCCTGGCAGAATTAAAGAAAAACACTCATTAATTTTCTATCTTAGCGCTGTTATTGTTATTCTGATTAATCGGCGCTTTTTAAAAATTAAGTTAAATATAAAAATTGATGACATTAAGTTAACGCTAATTATTATTGGAAATTAACTTTATTTTAATCGGGTAGTTTTAAAGTGTTTTGCAAATACGAATTAGCAAAATTATTATTTCAGACTGATTTAAATTAACGTTTCATATCAAATGAATTGTTTTTGTTTTGTTAATGTTTATTTAAAAAAAAGTATATCTGTATTTTTTTAAAATAAAATTTTTAAAATCTAAATTTATAGCTTATGCTTATAATTAATAGATTAACTAAAATGGATAACCATTTATGATGAAGCGTAATGAAAGTCTAAAATATACATTAGAGTCAATGGCTTATGATCTTGCTATCCAAATAGTTTCTAAATCATCTTATTCGTGGAATTCTAATGACTTATTAGCAGAATTGGCTGGAATATTGCCAATGTGTATAGAAATAATTAAATTTCAGCAAGAAAGTATAAAGCATAAAAGTAATAAAGTTTTGCAATAATAATTAATTGATTATTTTTATATAAAATGATATTTATATTATAAATTTGTTTAATAATTTCTTTATTATAAAATTGTTTTAATACGAAATGTTAATCGATTAAAAATTATAGTATTAATAGTACTTTATTTTACTTATTATGATTATAATTTTTGTTATTAAAAATAAACTGATAATTTAACTTTAGATAATATATTGGTAATGTATTTTATCTAATATGAAATTTCATTTTTCTCTATAAAATATATGGTTATCAATATTAGCGCTATTATTTACGATTGATTTAGCACTTAGTTAGTACCGCTATTTTATAATTAATTATTATAAAATATTAAAAAACTATGTGAGAGTATTTAGGCGTAGCACTGTTTAATGCATAAAATAATGTTTAACTATTATTTTGGGTTTTATTTTAAGTAATATCACATTCAACTTATATAGATTTGTTTTTTTAAATGAAATATTTTCAGTTCACTATTATAATCAAATCTTTATTATAATTTTTTAACAATTGCATTATTATTTTATAATTATTTAAAAAATAATCATGTTAACTTTTTATATTGTTATATTCCAATTAATTAATGCGCTGTCTTCGACAAAATAAATTTCTTACAAAAAATAAGTTTATTATTATATAATTTAAATTTTTTAACATTGAGTTTAATTTCAAATGGAAACTAAAATATTAGTTGATAGTCATATTTCTGCTAAAATTTGCCTATTATTATACTTTGATACTAATTAATTCTTTATTTTTTATGCATAAATGGCGTATATTGCTGTATATGCTTTGTTTACTTATGTAAAAGTTAGATGTTAAAAGCAGAATATGAAGCATATTCAAAAGTCTTAACTTATTGAATATATTTGCTATATTAGTTTTCATCCCGCGCTGTTAAAAGCATGAAAACAGCATGTTATAAATAATGGTGAGCGCATTTTTATGTCATACTTGACAAACTAACCGTGATCACTTGTTGGGATTATTTAGCTTTAATTTGATATTTTAATTTATAACTACAAAGTACACGGTGATGTTTCATGCATGTGTATATAACGTATTGGCTGTATAGAGGTAACTTGTGTCCACAATGAATAATAGCAAGAATATCAGTTTGAATGCTTTCAAACGACCACGTTCTTTTTATCTCATTTTTCAATTGAACTATGGGAAAGATTTGGCTTCAGTGGCTTACAGGGGATTTTGACAATTTATTTAACTCAAATGTTAGGAATGTCCGAAGCTCAATCTTTTATATTATTTTCTGCTTTTACTGCCTTAGTATATGGTTTTGTTGCAATTGGTGGATGGTTAGGTGATAAGGTATTAGGTACTAAAAGGGTTATTATATTAGGTGCTATCGTACTTATTCTCGGTTATGCTTTTATTGCTTATTCTAGTCACGATGTTTTATTGGTCTATCTAGGGTTAGCAACCATTGCAGTTGGTAATGGTTTATTTAAAGCAAATCCGTCTTCGTTACTTTCCACTTGTTATGATAAAAATGACCAGCGTCTCGACGGTGCGTTTACCATGTACTACATGGCTGTTAACATCGGATCATTCTTTTCTATGTTGGCCACACCCTGGTTAGCAAAGCATTATGGTTGGGATATTGCATTTTCATTAAGTGTGATTGGTCTGATTATTACTTTAGTTAATTTCTTATTATGTAAAAAGTGGGTCAAAGACTATGGTTCTAAACCTGATTTTCAATCGATAGAATTGTCTAAATATTTATTTACTATTATTGGTATAGTGGCACTCATTATACTTTCTAATTGGTTATTGCATAATATGGCTGTTGCAAGAGCCGCCCTGGCAATCATTTCATGTTTTATTGTAATTGTTTTTGTTAAGGAAACCATTACATTAAAAGGTGCAGCTCGCCGAAAAATGATTGTCGCATTTATTTTAATGATAGAGGCAGTTGTATTTTTTGTACTCTATAGTCAGATGCCAACATCATTAAATTTCTTTGCGATACATAATGTAGAACATAATATCTTGGGTATTAGTATTGAGCCTGCGCAATACCAAGCTTTGAACCCACTTTGGATCATGCTTGCCAGTCCGATTCTTGCATCTATATATAATAAGATGGGTGATAATTTACCTATGCCCCATAAATTTGCAATTGGAATGGTACTTTGTTCGACTGCATTTCTTGTCTTACCACTAGGTGCTAAGTTTGCTAATGACGCAGGCATTGTTTCTGTTAAATGGTTAGTACTTTCCTATGGTTTACAAAGTATTGGTGAATTGATGATTTCTGGTTTGGGATTAGCAATGGTAGCACAGCTAGTACCTCAACGCTTGATGGGCTTTATTATGGGTTCATGGTTTTTAACCAGCTCAGCTGCTGCTTTTATTGCAGGTTTTATTGCTTCTATGACAGCAACACCTCAAGGGGAGTCATTAAGCCCTTTAATATCTTTAGGCATATATAGTGATGTTTTCATGAAGATAGGTATGGTAACAGCGGTTATTGCATTAATTATGTTACTTACGGCGCCGTTACTTAATCGCATGACACAAGTATAAATTAGATATTTTATATCCAAGAAGCTATTGAACTTATGTTCAATAGCTTTTTTATTATTTTCATTTCAGATAATTTCTGGCTTTTGTATTATCGTATCAATTTAGCAGAAATTTTTAGAAAGTCAGCATTGGTTTGTTTGAGCAATTTATTGTTAAAAAATTAACTTTTTTGAGATGATTTATCAACATAATAACGAGCCTGATCACATATATATTATTCAAACCTTTTGGTTAAAAAATAGTTATTGATTTTAAAAAATTGCTATGTTTTTATTTAGTTATTCAATAATAAAAAGGGCATGTTTATGCAGTATGAAGGTCAATGTTTACATGGACACGTTATATTAAAAACAGAGCAACCTTGGTATGCAATCACAGCCTGCCATTGTAAGATGTGTCAAAAATGCAATGGTGAACAGTTAATGAGTTTTATTATTGAAAATGGTTTATCAATCAAAGATAAATCTACTGTAAGTCATAGTCGCTCTTCTGCATGGCTAATACGAACATTTTATAATAAATGCACTACACATCTTTTTTTTAAGATATATGAGCCTGAAAGTCATGGTATTAATGCCGCTTTATTTGAACAGAATCAAATTGGGTTTCTAGTTACTCAGTTTTATATTGGTTGTAAATATATGTATTATAACCTTATTGAACAAAAGTCATTGTTTGCACAACAACATATCCTTAATACTTAAAAATAAAATAAACTAGTTTTTGTTAGATTTATAATTCTATAATCATGAGTATCTTGGTAAAATTTTGGTTGATAGTATTGAGGAGATTCAATGAAAATAACTAAATATAATATCAATATATCAAGGTTGTTACTGTTTCTTTTGAATTTTAGCTTGGTAATTTTAGCAATATTACTGGTATTCTTTTTAGCAAGTAAAACTTACCTGTCAATATTATTATTTAGTATTAATTTAGCGAAACCATATTACTATTTACTTGAAGCTATTTTTACTTATATTCTTTCTTTTGAATTTATTGCATTAGTCATTAAATATTTTCAATCAAATAATCATTTTCCTTTATGTTATTTTATTTATATTGGCACTACAACTTGTATGTGTTTGATTATTATTGTTCACAAATATGCTATCAATGCTATTATTTATGGTGGAACGATTTTATTATTGGTTTCAGCTTTATATTTTACCAATACAGAAAAAATAAAACACAAATAATGATAGAAAATTATATTTCAAATGGTTTTATATTTATTATAAATAGTATCTAGCATAATCAATAATACTTTTATTTTATTAAATTTCTATTTTAAGTTATAAAATAGAGTGGTCATCTAGCATAAATAAATTTATATATTAAAGATAATGATATTTTTATTACTTATCAGAAGAGGGAGATTTCTTTGATCAGTGTTTTATTAGTCGAAGATAATGAGTTTATTCGATTGGGAATGCAGTCTATTTTTGATAAAACAAAAGGTATGAAAATAGCTGGGCATGTTGTCTCTTTGAATCAAGCTATCCAATGGTGCCGAAAATATACGGCGGAAATTATTTTATTAAATGGGAGAACAAGTGACTATGAGTTAATTAAAAAATTACAAAGTTTAATTAGGATGATCCCTGATATAGGCATAATTATGTATTCTACTGAAAAGAAAAATATCTATTTAATGAAGGCGCTAGAAGCAGGAACGCGAGGTATACTAAGTGTGAAAGCAAAAGAGAGCGATTTACTGCATGCCATTCGCGTCGTCAAGTTAAAGCAAAAATATTTGTCGCCTGATATTGCCCAATGGCTTGTACTACATCAATTAGATACAGAAATGAGCAACCCATTAAACCTTCTATCTAATCGTGAATTACAAATTATGCTTATGGTAACGCGTGGTATACCGGTTGGTGAGATAGCAAAACAGCTCAACTTAAATACAAAAACAATAAATAGCTACAGATATAGAATGTTTAGTAAACTAAAAGTTCGTAGTGATGTAGAATTAACTCATATAGCTATAACGAATGGATTGATTCAAACAGAGAGTTTTTATTATAGTGTCTGAACTATTTGATCCAAAAGTATTTTTGCAAACAGTTACTAATCAACCGGGTGTATATCGTATGTATGATACATCTGGGATAGTTATTTATGTCGGTAAAGCGAAGGATTTAAAAAAACGTTTAGTGAGTTATTTTAGAAAACAAGTAACAAGCCGTAAAACGGAACAACTGGTTAAAAATATTGCTCAGATTGATATTACCGTAACACATACAGAAACAGAGGCTTTATTACTTGAACATAACTATATTAAACTTTATCAGCCTCGTTATAATGTTTTACTAAGGGATGATAAATCCTATCCTTATATTTTTTTAAGTGCAGATAAACATCCACGTTTGGCGATGCATCGTGGTGCTATGAAAGCAAAGGGCGACTATTTTGGCCCATTTCCAAGTGTTCATGCCGTTAGAGAAACGCTGGCTTTATTACAAAAGCTTTTTCCACTGCGTCAGTGTGAAGATAGTGTCTATCGAAACCGATCCAGACCATGTCTTCAATATCAAATTAATCGCTGTCTTGGTCCGTGTGTTAGAGGGCTGGTTACTGATGAAGAATATCATCAACAAGTAGAATATGTTCGTTTATTCTTATCAGGTAAGGATCAGCAAGTTCTTAATCAATTAATCCAAAATATGGAGCAGGCCAGTCAAACGCTTAAATTTGAAAGTGCAGCACGTTATCGTGATCAAATACAAGCTGTTAGGGCGGTTACAGAGCAACAATTTGTTTCTGGTAATACGCAAGATCTAGATGTAATTAGCGTTGCTTATCACCTAGGTATTGCATGTGTTCAGGTACTTTTTATTCGACAAGGAAAAGTCCTTGGTAGCCGTAGCTATTATCCAAAGATCCCAGCAAACACTCAATTAAGTGAAGTGGTGCAAACATTTTTAGGTCAATTTTATTTGCAAGGTAGTGAAATTCGTTCTTTACCTGCGGAAATATTATTGGATTTTTTATTACCGGAAAAAGCGCTATTTGCTAATTTATTGACTAAAATAGCGGGACGTAAAATTAACATTCAAGTGCAACCGCGAGGGATAAAAGCTAAATATTTAAAACTAGCTCGTACTAATGCAGCGACAGCATTGGCAGCAAAAGTTGCACAACAATCTACCATTCATCAAAGAATGGAGGCATTAGCTGACTTGCTAGGATTAGAAAAAATTTATCGAATGGAATGTATTGATATTAGTCATACTTCAGGACAACAAACTGTAGCATCTTGTGTTGTTTTTGATAGTAATGGGCCCTTACGTTCTGAATATCGTCGTTATAATATAATTGATATTACGCCTGGTGATGACTATGCTGCTATGTATCAAGTTTTAACGAGACGTTATGGTAAACATGTAGATGAAAGTAAAGTGCCAGACGTGATTTTTATTGATGGCGGTAAGGGACAATTGGCCCAAGCAATTGGTGTATTCCAGGCATTAAATGTCGATTGGGATATTACGCGACCCAAATTGATAGGGGTAGCTAAAGGACATGATCGCAAAGCCGGCTTAGAAACATTGTTTTTTAAACCTGATGGTGAAGGCCTTGCGTTACCGCCTGATTCACCCGCACTACACTTAATACAAAATATTCGTGATGAATCACATAATCACGCGATTACCGGACATCGTCAGCGTAGGGCGAAAGTTAGAAATACCAGCACCTTAGAGTCTATTGAAGGTGTCGGTCCTAAACGCCGGCAACTGCTACTTAAATATATGGGGGGCTTACAAGCTCTGCGTAATGCCAGTATTGATGAAATCGCAAAAGTGCCAACGATTTCATATGCTCTAGCAGAAAAAATTCATAATGCGTTGAAGCAATAAGCTTAGTGGAATTGTATATATATTTTATTTTGGCCAGACAATTATAGAGCATGATGCAATTAAATATCCCAACTTGGTTAACACTTTTTCGTATCATATTGATTCCGTTTTTTGTGTTATTTTTTTATCTTCCTTTTCATTGGGCGCCTTTAGTTTGTGCGTTTCTTTTTGTTATTGCTGCGTTAACCGACTGGTTTGATGGTTTTCTGGCCAGACTCTGGCAGCAAACAACTAAATTTGGTGCATTTTTAGATCCGGTTGCTGATAAGATTATGGTAGTAACAGCATTAGTATTGGTAACCGAATATTATCATACTTGGTGGGTTACATTACCCACAGTGACGATGATTGCGCGTGAAATCATTATTTCCTCATTACGGGAATGGATGGCTGAAGTCGGTAAACGCAGTTGTGTAGCTGTTTCTTGGATTGGAAAATTTAAAACAGCTGCCCAGATGGGCTCATTAGTTGGATTGCTGTGGCATCCTAATATTCAAATTGAGATCATTGCTATCATATTACTTTATTTTGCTGCAGCTTTAACGTTTTGGTCTATGTTTCAATATTTATCTGCAGCTTGGAAAAATTTGCATGAAGCTTGATCGAAATGATTGAAAAACCAGCGAACGAACCGAATTAATAAATAATAGTATTGACTCAATACAGGAAACAAGTAGAATGCAGCGCATCAAACGATGCTAGGTTTAACAAACTAACTAAGCATAGTGAAAATGCGGGAATAGCTCAGTTGGTAGAGCACGACCTTGCCAAGGTCGGGGTCGCGAGTTCGAGTCTCGTTTCCCGCTCCAATATCAGCCCTACAAATAAGCTAGATTGAGTAGGGCGCGTTGGCAGAGTGGCCATGCAGCGGATTGCAAATCCGTCTACCTCGGTTCGACTCCGGGACGCGCCTCCAAAATTTAGCCCAGGTGGTGAAATCGGTAGACACAAGGGATTTAAAATCCCTCGGCCTTAAGGCTGTGCGGGTTCAAGTCCCGCCCTGGGCACCATACTAAAAATTCGTTGAGTATCAGCGAGTTAAGCAGAAAAAAGAGCAACCTTTAGGGTTGCTTTTTTTGTGGGTGGGATCACGTTTCACTATTATTGCGCTATTAATTTTCGCTACTAACTTACCAATTTGTTCCCGCTTTTGTCCTCCAACAGTTGGGACAATAGCAACTTTACGATCATATCTTGCGGTCTGTGATGGTGTTTTATGGCCAGAAATACTTTGTTTCTCGTTCAAGGTTCCTTCTAAGTCAGAAATTCCCTTGGCCTTCAAATCATGAAATGTAAAATTAAAATCTAAATATGGAAATTTTTTTGCGGCTTCTTGTTTGGCCTTTTGCCAGCGACTATTAAATCCATCACGGGTATATTTTGCGCCTTTAGGTTGATGAATGACATAAAGACTACTGATACCAGAATTAATTGGTAATGCTTTACTTAATTTAATTGCAGCTTTCAATCGATCCGTCCAAGCTTTAATTTGTTTTTTACCTGTTTTACCTTGTTTAATGAAGATTCCGTTATCAGATAACTGCGAATAAGTAAGCGTTAAAACATCCGCTTGCCTGGCACTACATAAATAAGCAATCTCCATTGCCACTTTTACCACATCAGCTGAAACAGAGTAGAGCGCATTATATTCATCATCAGTGATGTATCTATCGCGCGCAATTTCCTTAAATTGACGCACGCCTTTGCATGGATTACCTTTTACCATTCCGCGCTCGTATGCCCAGCTGAAAAGGCGAGATAAAAAAGCTTTCTCTCTGTTGGCCTGAGTTTGGCTTTTCAGCCCTCGTTTATCCATGTATTTTCGAATATGTTCAGGTTTTATATTGTCAGGTAACATTTTGCCAAATACTGGTAATAGTTTTTTTGTGTATTTTCTATAGTCGCCCTGTGATGTTGGAGATAAGTTTGTGAAGTCAGCAGAGAAAAAGAATTTATCGACCAAAGCATTAAGCGTTTCTTCATTTTTTTGGTCATTAATAAATTTTTCATAAGCAATCCAAACTTCAGCTTGTGTGAGTGTTAGGTTACATAGTCTAATCGTTTTTCCCCCAGGTGCTTGAAATTCAAAAGCAGATTTCCCTCTTCGTACTCGAGGAGGCATCCAATTATCTTCAGCATTTTTTCTTCTTCTAATTCGAACCATAATCACATCGCTCCAAAATCTGGCTCCTCTTGCTCTGCTATTTTAGCGCTTACCGCTAGCGGATGATTAAAATGTCCCCAGGTGGTTTTTGGCCGCCCATCTGGACGTTTAATAAAAAAGATGCCAGCCCGTTGTAACACTTCACATTGTTTAGATGGAAACTGATAGCCAGTCAGTTCTACCATTTCCTCTGGTGTGATAATGTCATGCTTGTTTCTCATCTTGGTCTTGCCTTATCATTAATAAAATAATCAGGTCGGCGGTATCACAGGCGATTTTAATCTCTGTCGGTGAACAAGGTTGATGTTGTATACTGGCTGTGAGCCGACCTAACTTGATATCAAATTCCGTTAATAACGATTGTCCGGGTTGCCAGGATAGTAATTGCATGGCTGATCACTCATCAAAGTTAGAGAAATCGCCATGCTAATGGCCGTTAAAAAATAAAACTGATTATGCCTAATCAATTTTTGGTCGTATAAACTCCTCGATAGGATAACATTCGGCCAATTGTCTTTTTCTGCTTAACAATGCCTGATCAATTAAACAGCTCTGTTCGTTCTGATAGCGATAACCTGAAAGTTGGAACTGACAATTGAGTGAGCTACATATCAACAGAAATAAAGCAAACATTATTGTTTACTCCGTGAGTGAGCAGCGATAATCGGCATTGGTTCGATTTTGATATGCGCTGGAAAATCATAACAAATATTGCATCGTCGATCGGTAGAGATAAAGCCGGCAGTACCATCGGGTAACGTAATTTTGACAGGTTGATCTTTATAATGTTGGTGTCTTAGCATTGGTCTTGCCTCTGTTTAATTGGGTCATTTGCATAATGAATACTCCGTACTGATTAGCGTTAATGAAGAGCGGCGGGATTAACCGGATAATCGAACTGGACAAGCAACGCTTTTTGCATCTGAGTTAACATTTGTTGCTCCTTAGAGGTAACATCCTTAGTCGCTGCCGTTGACCATTCAATCCGGCATTGATTGCTGCTGTTATCATGCTGAATGATAATGACTAATTTTGTCGCCATAAATGTATCTCCTGAGAAAGTGCCCAAGCCTGGGCACATAAATGATTAACGTACCATCAGTGACCGTTCACCAATTTCCAGATGTGCACCTGGGACAACGCTGCCTTTTTCAATCGCTTCTTTAATGGCTTTTTTGTCCGGTGCCGTGATTGTCTGTACATCAACCAGTTCATCGGGAAGTAGTGACTCATCATCAATAATCACTTTCACCACGCCACAACGTGCTGAGAAGGTATTTTTGATAGTTTTAAGTTTTTCCAGACCGGCTTTTAACAGACAATCCAGGGCATAATGTTTTAGCTGTTTTGCTTGGATTTCAAATGATTTACTGCGCTCTTTTAGTCGCTTTGCTTCATCATCCAGTGTTTTTACCTGACCTTCGATGTTACGTACATGGATCATAATTGCGTCCAGTTTGTCACCGAGTTGGCCTTCAATGCCCTCTAAGGTGTCGGCAATTTCTTCGCTAGTAAACTCGCCCTTTTCGACTAATTGTTGCAATTTTTCGTAGTCAGCGGCTAGTGCGATTGCGGTGGTTTGGCTCATTGGGTTGCTCCTTCCAGTTTTACCAGACACTCATGTTCAATTTGATTCAGTCGACGTAAACGGTCAGAGAGGTATTTTTCATATTCTTCATCGTTACGATCTTTTGCATGCTTAAGATGAACCGACATTTCTCGGGTGATGGTGGAAGCGATGCCGCGTAATTCATTTTTGGTAACGGCGGTTCGCATCGTTGCTGTATTGCGGGTGAACTTTTCATCCAGCTCTTTGCGTAAGCGGGCCAGATCTTCGGCTTTATCACTGGCCGCTTTAATATCAAATTCAATTTTGTTATCAAACAGATATTCAGGATTATCATGCATGCCCATAAATACGTCCGCTGAGAATCCCATCATGGATAAGGCTTTTTTTATCGCATCGGTAAAAGATTTTTTAATTGCTTCACCATCGGTTTTAATGCCGTGTTTGGTTTTATAGCGATAGGGTGTTGCTCCATAACTTTCTATTTCTGCTCGTTCACCATCAATGACATACCAAAACAGAATTTTAATTGAGTGGTTTTGTTCATAAATCAGTGAACCATCAGCATCCCGTAAAAAGCGGCTGCCAATTTGCTTATAGTGGTTATCAACAATAGGTTCTAGTAATGGGATACCATTAACTAATTTCTCTTCTAAAACCTGGTAGCCCCAGCCTTTGCCTAATGCGCCAAATATTTCTGTCGCCCGCATAAACATATAGGTACTATTAATACTTGTTCCAGTAAAACCAACGCCATCTAATGGCTTGGTAAAGCGGGGATCCGTTCTTTGAACCTGTTTCCAAATGCGCAAGTTATTTTGTGAAGATGCATCTTGTTGTTTGATGGTATCTTCAATAACTGCCGCTGCTGTTGAAAATCTTCAGTTGTTTGTATTGCTGGCTTATCCATCTCAGGTTGAAGCGTTTCAATTACTGAACTGTTCTTTTCTTTGACTTTTATTTCTTTTGTTTTACGTCCACGTTTGGATTTTTCGTTAGCGGGCTGTTCTATTGCGGTTTGTTGATTGTTAGAGCCTGATAATTTCTCCTCTATAAATGACTTTCTGCCATTAGCATCATTTACTAGTTGGGGATACTGTTTACTTTCCGTGATTAGCGCAAAAACCTGCTCTCTCGGCACGGCTAAAATACCAGGGTAGGTACGTAGCTCCATCGACCAGCGCTGCCATACTTCATTTTTTTCATTAATTAATGTTTTCGCTTGTCTTACATGACTGCTTAAAATGTTTTCATGATTAAAATCATCCAGTAAGGCTAATGCAATTTCGGTATCAAGCGTTGCGTAATTACGTGCTACTACTGGCTCATTGATGGGTGCAGCAGTAGATGGTGTATCCGCTAGCCAGCTTTCGGCTAGCTTCTGTGCCTGCTCGATATTGACATTCTCATCGGCATAGTCAAACACTGCTTGCGCAATTTCATTGGTTTGTTCTGCATCCATCACCGCTACTTGGGTTATTTTCGCTAAGCCTGCGGCAATATTTCGGATTTTGGGTTGCGCTTTACTTTGATGGACGAAGTAAATGGCTTTGTTGATATCTGATTTGAAAAATGAAGTTTTAGCAAAGAGTAAAATAGCGGCAATACGAACTATAACCGCTATTTTTTTGAACTCCACTGGTTTAGCGGGTTGCCAACTTTTACCATTAAACTCATTTTCAAGCGCAAACTGTTCATCAAATTGACCGACAGCCGGGCGGGGTGAACCTACCTGATCGAGACAGATTATGGGTTCATCGGTGTTGAATTTATCAATATCATCAGGATAGCTTTCTGATAACCTGATCATGGCACTGGCAACCGCTAATTTTTCATTCGCCGCGGTTAACGCAATTGATAGCGGTAAAGCACCATCTGCCCGAGCACTTATGGTAGGCTCGAATACACAAATATAGGTCTTCATTGGTCTAGCCTCTGTTGGTCAGGGATTTTGTGTAGTTGGGTAAAGTGGTTTATTTGCTAGACAAAGCAAATTATTGCTTTGTTTCTTGTGTTGATGTTTTGTTTTTGTGTGAGCCAGTTCTGATCTACTTGGCTTGCTGAAGAAAAGAATTTTAGGTTGTGCTTTCATAGCAACTCCTGTTAAAATAAAGACTGATCGATGATAGTTATCATTGGTCTTGCCTCTTTAGCGGATTGGTCTCCGCTGAGAATTCTGGCTGACTTTGGTCGGTCAGCCAGGTAAAAGAGCCCACTGCAGTGGGTTTTTTTACGTCTGTCATTGGGTGTCCGTCTTTCCGGACTGTCAGGTCTTTCCTAGTTTCTATCGTTAATTGCTCGATAGTGTCTTGCCTTGTCGAACTTTGGTCGGCGAATAATATAGTTCCCTGGTGTTAACAAAAAACTGTCGTTTATCGTGGTAATCATGGCCGGTCGTGATGAGTGCAGCGGTTCTCCTCCAACAAACGACAGTGAATCAAATTAGTCTGAACACTTACCTAAACACTTGCTGTGTTGTTTTATATGAGCAAATCATCCAGTTATTCATATGCCACTGGCGGCTACTTCGCGGGCGTCCTGCCTGTTTGCTTTTTATCGTAGTTTAGTAAACAATAAACCAAAGTAAATTAAAAAATAAACAAAATAACTGAAATTTATTTTGTCTTAACTCATATATTGTTTAATATATTGATTATTAGAAAATTATTTTGATATATAGCGAAAGAAATTCACTAAAAAATATATAAATTATCAATTTGTTGATATAAAAATAATTAGTTAATCAAATAATTATCTAGGATAGATAGAGAGGGAGCTACAGTAGGAAATACTATAAACTGCATAAAACAAATATTAATATTGATTAGTTTGTTTTATAAGAAAATATTGTGATTCATTGCGCTTTTTTCTGTTGTTTTTTGTGTAATAATTCAGCTAGTAATTTATCATAGTGCTGTTTTTTCTCTTCAAGATTTTTTATCAAAGCATCAGCTTCGCAATCAGGTAGCGCATCAAATAGCTCTAATAATACTTTTTGTCTTGGCGTTAGCTTTATCTGGTAATGATTTTCTGAACAAGTGGCATTGAGAGCATCATCTAAATAGCCTTCAGGCATATGGTAATCTTTTTCTAATCGCCTAGCTGCTCTTTCACCAAAGGATGCCTTACCATTCAAAAGCTGTGATAAATAGCTTTTTTCCTTTTCAGGCAGTGTTTTGTTGGAAAACCATTCTTTCAATTTTTTTTGTCTAATATTCTTCATACTTATTTTATTCATAATGATTATATGTCTGGATTTCTACTTCTTATATCTGAATTCTGATTAGTATTCACTAAACAAGCAAATACTTAACAAAGGTTTAGCGTTCATTAAACTGATTTTATTTCAAATGAAGAGGTGTTTATGAAACTAAATGAATACATAGCTAGTTTAAAGCATGGTGAAGCTAAACTTTTAGCTCAAAAACTGGGCGTTTCTAGTTCCTATTTATCACAAATGGCACATGGCTATGCTCCGGTTCCGCCAACAAGGTGTTTTGCCATAGAAAATGCGACTAATGGCAGAGTGACAAGGCCTGAACTTCGACCACACGATTTGCAAAAAATCTGGCCAGAAATGAATATTAACTAAAAAAATAAACATAAACTGATTAATACTAATCAATTTTGCGACAGGAGACGCAAATCAACATGGAAATTGATATCCAAGCGCTCAAAGATGAAATAGAAATTTGGGCAATGGCCAGCGGACAGGAGCGTGTAGCGATTGAAGTAAGCCGCATGTATTTTCAGCTTAATTCAGGTGGCAAACCTAGGTTAAGCCAGATCGAAGATAAAGCAGGACAAGCAGATTGGAAAGCCATTAACAATAACCGGCAACAGATTTTCCGTTGGTTACGGGGTGACTCCAAGGCGGCAAAACAAAAGTTTTGTGATTTGATACCAGCCATTATGGCGGTTTTACCTGCTGAACAGAAGGCAAAAATTGACGGTAATCGCATCAATTATTTAGCTTCAATTGCCATCAAACAATTCGCAGCGGCAATGTCTGAGACATTGTTAGGAGGACATGACATATCACGACAAATTACTAATGCAGTAACCGCTTTAAACGCTATCCAATACCGCGCCTGACCAGCGTATAACAGACTTGGGGTAAGACTAAATGTTAAGGACTATCGATATGATCACTTATCGTGATGGCTTTCGCTTAAACGGTAAACCTGCCACGATTGACCAGATCCAACCTATTTATGATGGTCGCTATGCAGCTGCACTCTCCATTTGGCACCAATACGAACAGCAAAAAGCGAAACTGCGTCAGCTTAATCTTAATTCAACCGAGTATCAAAACGCATGCCGTGATATTGCTCGCGCGCTGGGAGTGTAATATGCAAAATTATATGACCGCGACTGTGGCAAGCATGGCAAAAATTAACATATCAGGCAATATAATACCGGCAACCTGGTGGAAGAATGTAAAAATGCCGTCAGGTAAACCAGATTGTAAAGCTATTATGCTGTTGTCTGAAATTGTTTATTGGTATCGGCCGATGGAGGTGAGGGACGAATACAGCGGAGAATTTAAGGGGTTTCGCAAACGTTTTAGTGGTGACAAGTTACAGCGTAGTTATCAGTCATTTGCTGATCGCTATGGCTTTACTAAACGGGAAGTCACCGATGCGATTAAGCGATTATCAGCGCAAGGCTTAATCACTATTGAATTTAGGACCATCAATACCGCTAAGGGTGTGGCGAATAACGTATTATTTATCGAGCCGGTGGTCGCTAAAATAGAAAAAATTACTCATCCAGGCCAGCAAGATAATTTTTCAAGTGATGCCAGTCATTCATCTTTAGACCCTATCACCAATAAACGGGATAGCTCCTGCGAAAATTCGGCAGACCTATCACAAAAAAATGCGATAGCTCCCCCGAAAATTCGGCAGACAAATACAAAAGATTATAACAAGATTAATAAAGATATTACTGATGGTGTATCAGACGGCGCTGACACACCGATTACAGAAGCAAATAAATTAAACTATCAACAAATTATTGCAGCCTACCATAACCTCTTGCCTGATATGCCAGAAATCCGGGTTTTGACCGATGCCCGAAAGCGCATGCTTAAAAATTTCTGGCAGAAATTTAAATTCAATCAGCAGCGATGGGAAAATTATTTAACTTATATCGCTGACCATTGCCGTTGGATGCAACAAGATCGGGAAAATGGCCGTGGCGGATTGTGGCGAAGAAAAAATTTAGATTATTTGATCACTTAGCGTTGTTATGTTGCCGTCAAGGAGGAGCGGGCAAATGACAAATAACTTCATGCAGCCACCTCATAATCTTAGTGCTGAACAGGCAGTGCTTGGCGGTTTGATGTTAAGCACCGATGACGAGAAACGCTATTTGGTTACTTCGCTAATTAAAGCCGGATCGTTTTATCAAGGGTCACATCAGCGTATTTATGCCGAGATTGTTAAACTAATAAAATCCAATAAGCCGACGGATATTATCACCGTTAGTGATTCATTGAAGGAAAACGGCGAATTAACCAATGTGGGTGGTTTTGCCTATATTGCCGAGTTGTGCCAATTACCGACCACGGCAAATATTGTCAGTTACGCAAAAATCGTCAGAGATAAATCCATCCAACGCTACGCAATCGATAATTTAAATTCCTGTATTGAAATGATGATGGCCAATGATGGGATTGAGACAAATATAAAATTATCCCATATGCAACAAATGATCAGCCAGCTGATAGAGCATGCCAGAACAGGTAAAAGTAAAGGTTTAAGGCCGGCCAAAGAGGTTATTGGCGATTGGCTGAATGAGGTAGAAAGGCGTTTTGCTGATCCACAAAATGCCGCCGGGTTCACATTAGGCATTGGATCATTAGATGAAATTATGGCGCCTAAACAGGCATTACGTGGCTCATTAGTGGTTATCGGCGCCCGGCCTAAAATGGGGAAAACTGCTTTTTTCAACCGTGTTGCCAGCCATTTTCCTTAAATCATCAATTGCCAACTTTGTTATTTAGTCTGGAAATGACCGACAGAGGCATTATCGAGCGAATGGTTGCGCAGGAAGGCAATGTGTCGGCAGATATTTTTTACACCGGCGCTTATGATGATAGTGATATGAGTAGGGCACTAGCCAGAGCGCAAGAGATTGCTGAATCCAATATGTATATTGATAGCACGCCCGGGGTTGATATTCACCATATCATTGCAGAGTGTCGAAAAATAAAACGAGCAAAAGGACAAATTGGCCTCATTGGGGTTGATTATTTGACGCTAATCAAAGCAGGTAAAGCCGAACGGCGAGATATTGCTTATGGTGATATCACTACTGAATTAAAAAATTTAGCCAAAGAGATGGATTGCGTCGTTTTGCTGCTGACGCAACTGAATCGCAAATTAGAAGAGCGAGCGGATAAAAGACCTTATCCAGCCGATAGTCGCGATACAGGCCAAATCGAGCAGGATTGTGACGTCTGGATCGGGTTATATCGGGATGTGGTATATAACCAAAATAGCGATGCGTCATTAATGGAAATAATTTTGCGACTAAATCGTGATGGTAAAACAGGTACCGCTTATGCGCAGCTGGTCAATTCCTATATTAAAAATATCGATAACAATGAAGCCAAGTGGTTACTGCAGAAAGGGAAAAGTCAGAGTGAACATTATGCGCGTAAAAGGGCAAATCATTATCAGCGAGAAACGCAAGGGTTTTGAGTGTAGTAAGTTGCTTTGTCTAAAAATTAATTTTAATGTGATATTTCTATCATTTTTGTTATCAGAAATTGCACTTAATAAATTTATCCATATGATTAATAATCAATTTTTATTGATTGAGGATTGTGATGCGTAGTCGTTTTAAAGGATTTTATGATCTGACCACTAAAGAAGAAAAAGCAATATTTAATAGTAAAGATACAATTTTAGTATTCGATACTAATTGCTTTTTCAATCTATATAGGTGTGAAGAAGATAGCAGACAAGTTTTTATTAATGTTTTGGAAAAAATCGAAGATCGATTATGGTTTCCCTTTCAAGTATGTTTAGAATATCAAAGAAATAGACTATCAACGATCCAAAGTTCGTTAAATGAGTTAAAAAGTATAGACGCTGATTTTAGAAATATTGTAGACCAGTTGAATAAATTATGTAGTGATAAAGGAAATATTAAGAAAAAATATCAGAATTTACATGGTGAATTATGTAAGTTACGCAATGGTGTAAAAAATGATTTAGAAGATTTTATCACTAAAAATATCGAACCAAGAATAAGTGAAAATGACTATATATTTAATACTGATGAAATTAGGAATTGGATTGATGAAATTTCCAAAGATAAAATAGGCGAACAATTAACGCAGAAAGAAGTAGATGAAATAAACACTGAAGGTGAAAAACGTTATAAAAATAAAATAGGTCCTGGATGGGGAGATGAGAAAAAAGAAAAAGAGCATTGTTTTAACGGAATTTATTATAAAGGTAAGTTTGGTGATTTGTATTTATGGAAGGAGTTATTAAAAAAAGTATCTAATAAAAAGATTAAAAATGTAATTTTCATAACGAATGATGCAAAAGATGATTGGTGGTATAAGCTTGAAAAAATAATAGAACCTTTAGGTTCTTTAGAAATATTAAAAACAGAAATAACTAGCAATGGGGCTGATACATTTAAAATGTATACCCAGTCATCATTCCTTCTTGCCGCGAAGAATTTTATAAAAGACGCTGAAATTAGTGATTCGTCTATTACAGAATTTGAATATTTAAATGATAATACAAACGATTATACATCATTAGTAAAATCAATATATGATCAATTAGATGAATGTGAATATCCATTCACAGAATTTTTAGAAGCTAATCCTAGTTTACTTAGCTATATATTTGAACGTGATCATTTCAAAAGATCTTTTATTAGTAAAAATAATAATTCTGATTGGAAAGCAATTCTTGAATTCATTAATAATGATTCATCTTATTGTCTAGATGAGTCTACTAAAGTTAAAAATTTAAATTATTATAATGTTAGTTCGCGTTATAGATTAAAATTCTTAGGACAGAAATAAATATAATACATAAGAAAATTAAAGAATTACGTGATAGTAATATAAGTGAGAATGATTGCCAAATTGAAGATTTAATAATTAAATTAGAACATAAAATTAATGAATTAAAACAATTGGAAAAATTGCTTGAATAAGGTATATCTTAATCTATAGCATATGTATAATATACTCAATTGGCCTGAACACCCAATAACCTAAACACTTGCTGTGTCAACTAAGAGAAAAGTATGACACAGCATAACTTTATCAAAATTTCAAACGACACTCTGGTCGCAGCAGATCCGGCGACTAAAGATTACCTCCATTACAAAATCAAATGTGGTGATGTGCTTTATGCTGATGTTAAAAAGGCACGCAATCCACGCTTCCACCGTAAATACTTTGCCCTCCTCAATCTGGGTTATCACTATTGGCAACCGACGGGCGGGACTATATCGCCGACGGAAAAACAGCTTATTAATGGTTATGTAAAGTTTCTTGCTTATTACACCGAGCATGCTGATGCACTGCAGTCTGCAGCAGATGTCTATCTTGCCGAAATAGCGCATAAGCGCGCTGGTAATATTTCTATCACTAAATCCTTTGATGCCTTTCGCTATTGGGTTGTTGAACAAGCCGGCCATTATCAAACTTATCAAATGCCTGACGGAAGCTTAAGACGGGTCGCTAAATCAATCAGCTTTGCCAAAATGGACGAACTTGAATTTGGCGAACTGTATAAATCTACCCTCGATGTGCTATGGAACTTTATCTTACACCGCAATTTTCCAAACCAACAAGCGGCTGAAAATGCCGCTGCCCAATTGTTAAATTTTACTTAAAGAGGCAAGACCAATGACTAAAGCAAAAAACAAAGATGAACAGCAGTGGCTGGCAGATGTCGCCCAGTTAGGCTGTATTTGTTGTCGTAATATGGGCTGTGGTGCAAGCTTAGCGGAAATTCATCATGTTCGTACAGGACAGGGAATGGGGCAACGGGCTAGCCACAAGGAAGTGTTAGGTTTATGTCCACCTCACCATCGAGCCAGTTATCCTACTGGTTTTCATGCGGCACCGAAAAGCTGGCAACGGATTCACGGTACCGAAACCGAGTTATTAAAGCAGACTGAGCGAGAAGTGATGGAGCTGCGCGCATGGCGAGTATGAAACCTGTTTCTGATAGCTTGTGTCTTACGCAGGATCAGGATCTTTGGCTACAACATTGGCTATCAAAATTTGGTGCCTGGGTATATAGCGGGCGGTTAGAGAAAAGACAAAGTAGCATTATCGCTCAATTAATGTTGACAGTGGAGCGACGGGATGAACCATGGCGCGAAATGTGTAGTGACGATGACGGACTATTTATAGCAAAAGTGGTTGATAATATATATCAGCTGGATCGGATCGCTTTTTCGTTATTACTCTGTCGTTATGTGTTTAATCGTTCTGATCGGGCGATTGCACGCTATTATCATAGCCTGGTAAAACCTCGTGTAATGATACGGCGTAATCGAACTCAGGAATACCGCAAACCTTCAATGTCAACTTGTCGTCGGGAAGTTAATGAAATTCTCAGTGCGGCAGAATATCTTATTTATCCAATACTTAAAAATGCGTTTAAAAAGCGTGAAAATGAGTCGAAAACAAGAAAAAATGACAAGAACTTGTTGACATCGTTGATCCAATGAGCCACTATTCTAATATAAGTTGCCGTTTTTATAACAGTGACCAACTGACCCAGCCGCCGCGCTGGGTTTTTTGTTTCTACAGAACTTGCTATTCACTTTGGACAGAGTTACATGTGTGTATACGCACAATAACTGACTAAAGGTTTAAAATAGCATGTTAAAACAAACTGATATGACTGCACAGGCCGCATGCGTTTTAGCGGCATTGCCAGTCAATAAATGGTTAACCGTACCGGTAATCGCAGAAATAACGGGGTTACCTGAACCCCGCTGTCAATTGCTATTAACGCAATTCAGTCTGGCCGGCCTGATAACAGGCCGGGATAACTACACATTATTTAAACGACTTTAAGCTGTGAAATGGGCGGCTGGTGGGTGTTGGTAGCACCTTACCAACCATTTGCCCGTTAAAAAGATCACGGACAAACCAAGGCCCACTGCTTGTGTGCACAAAGCAAGTTAAGCCTAGCAAAAAAGGTTTTCTTGATCTATGAAAAAAACAGTGAATTTAAATAGCGTTAATTTAATTAACGATGACTCACTTAGCTATATCAAAACACTGCCTGATAATTACATTGATTTAATTGCTACTGATCCACCTTATTTTCAGGTTAAAAACTGTGCCTGGGATAACCAGTGGGAAAATGTAACGGCATATTTGCTATGGCTTGATGCGATGCTAGTTGAATTCAAACGGGTACTAAAACCCAATGGGAGTTTATATATATTTTGTAGTTCAAAGTTGGCGGCGGATACTGAATTATTAGTGCGCGACCGATTTAATGTACTTAATCATATCGTCTGGGCAAAGCCGTCAGGTATTTGGCGCAGGCAGAATAAAGAAAGCTTGCGCAGCTACTTTCCTGAGACTGAGCGAATAATTTTTTGCTGAACATTACCATGGGCCATTTGAAGGTAAAACTAATGAATATCTTAAGCAATGCCGTGAATTAAAAATTAACGTATTTAAACCCTTAATAGACTATTTCAGACAAGCGAAGGTAATATTAAATATAGCGGCAATGGAGATTAATCAGGTAACCGGTAAGAAAATGACTAACCATTGGTTTGGTTATAGTCAGTGGCAATTACCGACTGAACAGGATTATCAAAAGCTGCAGCTTTTATTTGAAGTGGTAGCGAGAAAAAAACAACTTGATAATCCATTAGCAAGAAAATATTGCTCATTGTTAACTGAACAAGACGAATTAAAAAAACAATATCACAAACAGGCAGAACAACATCAACTGTTACGTCGTTATTTTCTGGTCACCGTCAATGTAAAATATACAGATGTATGGCACTATCCGCCGGTACAGTATTACCCGGGTAAACATCCTTGTGAAAAACCGGCGGCAATGATGGAGCACATAATCAAAAGCAGTAGTCGCGAAGGCGATTTGGTTGCAGATTTTTTTATGGGATCAGGTGCCACCATCAAAGCTGCATTAAAACTTAATCGTAGGGCACTAGGGGTTGAATTGGAAAAAGAGCGATTTGAGCAGACGAAATATGAAATAACCCAATTATAAAATCATATTGATATCCTATCGCCTATTTGAACAGGGAGAGGGATTGTTATTTCCCAGAATGGAAAGTAACCATCATATAACATTTCGGTTTCTTCTTGCCAATAGAGATCAAGTCGATGTGACAGTTCGAGAGGTGTACAATTTAGGCTAAGTAGATTCATATCACCGCGATGAAAACTATCTGTATCAATTTTATAAATGGGTGAATTAGTTGGATATTGAAATTTGCCACAGAGCCATAAGGCATCTTCTTTGGTTTCACAAGCAAACACCGATTGAAAGCGAGATGGTTTTTCAGGATATTTTGATTTTCTTCGTTCCTCTAACATTATTTCGATAATAGCACTCATGTTTCTATCTGATTGCCAAAGATTAAGCTTCGGATCAAGAAGATAATTACAACCATGTCGGGATATCCCTAATTCATATAAATCAGATAAATATGTTAATTCTGGAGTGTTAGGTATAATAGATGTTAAATTAATTGTTAACTCACTGGATAAACTGTTTGCTCGATCAAGAGTAAAAAAAGTACTCACCATTGTTCCTTCTTTTTAAATTGTGATATTTGACAATAAGATAATATCAAAGAAGGATAAACATCACGCCATATTTATATCAAAACAATAATGCATTAATGTGAGCAATCTTCATATTTATTATTAGCTTAATGCAAATTCTTTTTAATTAATCACACAAATTTATGGATACACTCCTTAGGGGTGGATATGCGCATGCCTGAAAAATACTCCAGTCCTATAGCCTATCTGTGGGGCATCTTGATCACTATTTTAAGTTTTTTCACTTTAGAGCAGTGGGTGGCTATTGTCGGTATTGTCTGCACGATAGGCACTTTTTTGGTTAATTGGTACTACAAGCGTAAGGAATATAAATTGAAGGAATATCATTATTATGAAGATACCTAAAAAGATTGTAGTGGCGGCGGGTGGTGGAGTGATGTTACTTGCTTCCACCATGATAATGCATTTTGAAGGGCTAGAGTTAGCGCCTTATTTTGATGGCGGTGGAGTGCTTTCAGTATGCTATGGTCATACGGGAAAGGATATTGAGCGTAAGCAAACGTACACCAAAGCAGAATGTGAACAGTGGCTTAACAATGATCTGCAGACGGTTAAGAAACAGGTCGACCCGTTAATACAGATCAAAATCAATACGCTGACCCAGGCCGCTATTTACTCTTTTGTTTATAACGTTGGCATTGGCAATTTCCAGCGTTCCACACTGCTCAAGAAGCTCAATGCCGGTGATCAAAATGGCGCCTGTGAAGCGATGAAACAGTGGGTTTATGTCGGTAAGGAAAAATGGCAGGGACTGATGACGCGTCGTGAAATTGAGTCAGCCATATGTGCAGGCAATATATGAAATTAAATAGCTTGCCATTTTTTATCGCCATATTGGCTTCTACATCGCTTGTAATTTTATATAACTATTATGCCCAACTTAAGTATCAATATAATCAGCTGGTGGCTGAATTAGACAAAGAGACAGAACTCAAAAACACATATTTAAAAGAAGCTAAATTACTGTATCAACTGGATACCAAACGGACACAGGAACTTAATCATGCTAAAGCTGAAATTACCAGGCTTACTGACGATCTGCATAATGGCACTAAGCGGTTGTATGTCAAAGCGGTGTGTGCAAAGTCCGACAATATTACCGCCTCCTCCGGCCTGGATGATGCAAGACCCGCCCAATTGGCGCCTGACGCTCGGCGAAATTATCTCCGTCTTAGACGTCAGCTCGAAACCTTAGAAGCACAGTATTTGGGATTAAGGGAGAGAGTCAGTGAGATTTATAAGCAACAGAGCAAGTAATTGTCTAAGTGGAGTAAAGGCAGAAGTCATTTTGAGATTAACCTCTTCAAATTAAGAAGAGGTATGAAATTTGGTTTCTTTTGTATTCTACTTGTTATTGTAATCTTTGTTTAATTCTGGAGTTAATATTTTGAGAGGTTTTGAAACTAGAATAAGCTCTCCGTCTTGATTTAAGCAAACATCTCTCCCAAATTCATCGACCCCGCAAAACGATTTGAACTGATTGTTAATTGGGTTGTCATTAGCCAATGACAAGTAACTAAACCCCAAAAGCGATACAATTGTTAATGTTTTGAATAATGATTTCATAATTGATCCTCTTGAAATAAATAATAATCATTATCAGTATTCATGCTTATTATTAACAACTCAACAACATTAATGTAAATGCAACAAAATCTCACAAATAAAATTTTTTTAATTTTTTATATAAGTTTTTACACTAATTGGACTTATACGTTATCAATAAATATCAATGTGGATGATGTAAGACCTAATTGCACCTGACGCTCGGCGAAATTATCTCCGTCTCCGACGTCAACTCGAAACCTTAGAGGCGCAGTATTTGGGTTTGAGGGAGAGAGTGAGTGAGATTTATAAGCAACAGAGCAAGTAATTGTCTAAGTGAAGTAAAGTCAGAAGTCATTTTGAGATTAACCTCTTCAGATTAAGAAGAGGTATGAAATTTGGTTTCTTTTGTTTTCTACTTGTTATTGTGATTTTTGTATGGATTCTGGAATTGATTTTGGCATAGATTTTGGAACTGGAACAAACTGTCCATTTTGATTTAAGCAAACATCTTTCCCAAATTGATCCGTCCCGCAAAGCAATTTCCACTGACTATTAATTGGGTTGTCATTAGCCAATGAGAAGTAACTAAATCCCAAAAGCGATACAAGTGTTAATATTTTGAATAATAATGTCATAATTAATCCTCCGGAAATAAATAATAATCATTATCAGTATTCATGCTTATTATTAACAACTCAACAACATTAATGTAAATGCAACAAAATCTCACAAATAAAATTTTTTTAATTTTTTATATAAGTTTTTACACTAATTGGACTTATACGTTATCAATAAATATCAATGTGGATGATGTAAGACCTAATTGCACCTGACGCTGAGCGAAATTATCTCCGTCTCAGACGTCAGCTCGAAACCTTACAAGCGCAGTATTTGGGGCTTTGGGAAAGGGTTAAAGAGATTTATAAGTAAAAATAGTAAAAGACATAAATTTCTTAAGAATAATTTTTTACAAATAAATCAAAAGATAGAAATCTATTGGTTAGATCTGTTAGGCACTGAATCCCTATCTGGAACAATCTTGCAACCATTCAAATCTTGCTGTTTGCAAAATCTGTCTCCATTGGGAACGTTCCAGCATACCTTAGGGCATCCTGCATCGTCAAAGTCAGACGTGGTATCTAATTCTCCTCCCATAAAATCAGTCTGTTTTGCATAAGAAATAGCAGTAATACTAAAACCAAATAAAAATGCAATAGGTAATATTTTAAAGTAGTTTTTCATAAGTTCTCCTTATTATTGATAAAACAAAAGCTATTAAAAGTTAGTCACATTTAACAATTTTGCAACAAAAAATAAATTAATGAGTATTTCCGATAGCGGAATACCGATGTCGTTCAATTTCGTTGCGCAATGCACGCACAATCAATAAATTAAAACAAATAAGGTAAAAATATGGCACTCACAGACAAACAAGCCGCATTTTGTCGCGAGTACCTCATCGATCTTAATGGCACACAAGCTGCTATCAGAGCTGGTTACAGTGAAAAAACAGCCAAAGATATTGCCGCTGAGAACCTAGCAAAACCCAACATTCAAAATCGAATTCAGCAATTAATAAATAGCCGCAATGAACGTCTGGATGTTGATGCGGACTATGTTCTGAAACGTCTTGTTAGTATTGATCAAATGGACATTCTCGATATTTTGACGGATGAAGGTGATTTAAAACCTGTCAAAGCGTGGCCAAAAGTCTGGCGCACTAGCTTAAATGGTTTAGATATTATGGCCATTTCATCGGCGGAAGATACAACTGAGGCGCTACTAAAGAAAATTAAGTGGCCAGACAAAATTAAAAACCTTGAGTTACTTGGTAAGCATATCTCAGTCATGGCATTTAAAGAGCAGATTACGCAAAAAATAGAAGCGACCTGTAACATTATGCCAGTTCCTGCCTGTGACAGTGTCGATGATTGGGAAAAAGTCGCTCAGCAACAACAAAGTGAGGCACTAAGTGGATGAATTACAAGGTAGTGTGGAAACCTTTGCCGGGCTCTCAATCGTTATCGCTAAGTTGTCCTTGCAATGAAATACTGTATGAAGGCACTCGCGGCCCAGGTAAAACCGCTGCCCAGTTAGCGCGATTCAGGCGTAATGTTGGTATCGGTTACGGTACATTCTGGCGAGGTATTATATTCGATACTGAATACAAAAACCTGGCCGATATCATTACTCAGTCAAAGCGTATCTATCGCCTGTTTAAAGATGGTGCACGGTTTCTGGCCTCAGCTTCAGAATTAAGATGGGTATGGCCAACAGGTGAGGAGTTACTTTTTCGCTTTGGCAAAGAAGCCGATGACTATTGGGATTACCATGGGCAAGAATTCCCCTTATTCCCGTAGCAGGTCAAAAAGCGGCTGAAATTGTAACTTTCACTTTTAATCATAAAGCGATGAGTGAACTGGAAGCAATGCGCGAGATGCCGATTGAAGAGTTTTATTGCCAGATTATTGCTGACTGGGCGATAGAACAGCCCTATAACGCCGACAATCTAAAATTACTGTTTGATAATTATCCCGCGGCGGCCAGTGCGATCACGACCACCTATTATCAGGAATTATTAGGACAACGGGAAAAAAACTAATCGCGGTCGTTGAGGCCATGTATGGTGGCATGACCGTGACCGAAATCTGCAATTTTGAAACCGCATTCGGCTTTACCCCGGAAAGTTGTGATATTGAAGTTTGGCCAGATGTCTGGCCTGCCTATCTCACCTTTAATGCCATGCGTACCCAATGGCGAACAGGCATCAATGGCCCAACAGGTTTAGATTATGGCGTTCTGTCACAGGTTATTGATTTATTAAACCTGACTAGCGATAAAACGACTTTGTTTAATGATATACGGGTGATGGAGGCGAGGGCTTTAGTGATGATGTATCGGTGAGGTTGTAATTTCAAAATATAATCGTTTTTGAAAGATTATACTTTTGGGAAAGTGATCACATATGCTTATGTTTTTAGTGTTTAGAATTCTGTTTTGTAAATATACAATCAGAGGTAATATTAATGCATTATGCTCAAATCACTGAAGAGTAAAAAAAAGTTTCTTTTGATTTTTTTTACTGGTTTTCCAGGTTTGAATATCTTATCAAAGCTCAGAGATTACTTAAAAGTGAAAAAATTGGTGATATAGCTGAGCCAGATTGGGATAAATTTGTAAATAAATATAAGGATAAATATCATATTACTGATGAGGCTAATAAATTAATTAATTTACATCCTAAAAAACAAGTTGTTTCTCGTGGTGATGAGTTTGCTTGGAAACCAACAGGAATCGCTCACTGCAATAATGATTTATGTAAAGTTGTAGCTATGTTAAGAACGTTAAGAAATAATTTATTTCATAGTGGTAAACATGGTGATAGAGAGGTTGATGATATAGAAAGGAATAAACAACTTCTTAAATTGGGAAAAATAATTTTAGATGATCTAGCCGATAGATTTGATATTAGTGGTGATTACGAAAGAGTGTATTAAATGCGTTGTATTTTACCATAGGATCTACAATTAATCGATAACCTAAATTTTATTGATAAGCCCCATCTGGGGGCTTATTTATACTTTTTTCTATAGCTAATGACTGGTAAGTAACAGATACAGTAAGCCAGGAAGGCTTACTGTCATCGATTGGAAGAAAATTAAATATTCACATACTAAAAATTATTGTTTTATAAAAAATAATGGCACAATTGGTGTTGTGATTTTGGTTTAAAAGATTTACTATTTTTGTATGAATAAAATGAGTTTTTAGCTAATAAAGGTACGTATAGGATAGGAGGCTAAAAATGAGATTACATTGTATGATTTATCCTCAAGGTAATGTATATGTGGCTGCTTGCCTTGATTTGTCGTTAGCAGCACAGGCTGATTCTCTGGATGAAGCAAGAAAAAAACTTGAAGAACAAATTGATAGTTATCTTTTAGAAGCGCATTCTGAGCTTGAATATACCGAAGAACTACTAAAAAGAAAAGCATCATTATCTATGTGGTTAAGATATATAAGTATTTATATGAAGTGTATATTTAATCGGATTATTACAGGAAAAGGTGATAGTTTTATTATATTTAAGGCGGAAAGTAAGCCAGCATAATTATAAAATAGAATGGCTAAATATGGTTTTTTATAAATTAACACCACTGAAATATAAAGAAGTTGTAACAGCTTTAAAAATTTTAGGTTTTGAGTTAAAACCCAAAAAGGCAACATCACATGAGCAATGGATAAAGAAAGAAACGGAATATAAATGGGTTGTTACAGTTGATAAGCATCATGCGCCATTTTCAAAAGATTTAATAAAATCGATGGCAAAGCAGGCTGGGATGAAACCTAGAAAATTTCATTCATTATGCAAGGGAAACATTGAACATAAAGATGTTCTTAATGATGATTTGTCTAGCGAATAAGAGAAAATTTAATTTGAAATCAATTATCATTAAAAGTTAACTACTAAGCCACCCAGCGTGGCTTTTTGTATTTTAAACTGATTAAAATAAAATTATAAATAACCCGTTGCTTAGGCGGGTTTTTTCTGCCCAAAGGAAAGCGCAATGACTGATATCGCGACCATTTCATTAAAAGTGAACACCGCTGATCTGGAAAGAGGTCAACAGAAATTAAAGTCTTTTCAGCAAACGGCAGAAAACGTTGATAGGGCGTCGTCAAATCTGGGCAGCGGATTACAAAAAGTCAGTCTGGCGTCACTGAGAAATGGGCAAACCTTTAAAGCGCAAAAAAATGAACTTAATGACCTACTGAATAAAATTAATCCTACCAATAAAGCCTTTGCTGAACTGGATAAGATCAGCAGTAAATTGGCCGCTTCCCATAAAAAAGGCTTACTGTCACTTGACCAGTATATCGATTACAACACTATATTGGAGCAATCGAGAGATAAATTAACCAAAATAAGTATGGCGTTAACGGCGGAAGGTCAAGCGTTACTGGCTCAAGAAGCGACATCAAAGCGGGCAAAGGTCGCGGCGGATAGTTTTCTGGTATCACTGAAACAGCAGTCAGAGACGGTAGGTAAAACCCGAACGGAAATGCTGGAACTGCAAGCGGCCCAAATGGGCGTTTCGCAACAGGCAGCGCCGATGATTGCCAGGTTAAAACAACAAGAAAAAGCGTTTATGAGCGGTGCTCTGACAGTGGGGCAGTATCGCTACGCCATGCGCATGTTACCTATGCAGATGACCGATGTGGTGACCTCCTTGGCTTCAGGTATGCCAGCCTGGATGGTATTGGTGCAACAGGGTGGACAGATTAAAGACTCGTTTGGTGGTGTAAGTAATGCCTTAAAAGCGATGGGTTCAATATTAACGCCAACCCGTTTGTTAATGGGTGGATTGGCTGGCTCTACAGTGGCCGCTGCTATTGCCGCCTATCAGGGAGCGAATGAATTTGATCAGTTTAATAAACAGCTTTCGCTCACGGGCGGCTACGCCGGAAAAACGGCAGGCCAGTTACAGGATTTAGCCAAAAGATTATCAGCAAACGGTATTACGCAACATGCTATGGCTGATTCTTTGGCCAAGGTAGTTGGTAGCGGAACATTTAAAGGCAATGAACTGGAAATAGTTGCTAGCGCTGCAGCAAAAATGAAGTATGCGGTAGGCAAAGAAGTTGATGAAACCATTAAGGAGTTTGAAAAACTTAA
>NZ_CAJCFU010000032.1:0-133668 GCF_903968575.1 Arsenophonus endosymbiont of Apis mellifera
TCTTCCGTTACGTGCCAGATACGCTCACACTCTGTAGCGATAGAAGGGACTAGTAGTACTTCCATTGGATAGGGTGAAGGAATGCCGGTAACTTCTCTCAATGCATACCAGATAGCATTATTCCATGCGTCCCTGAAACGAAAGTTTTGCGTCATCAGTGCAATGATACGGGCGAGATTTTGGGTATCTTTGCTGCTGAACTTTTCGTGAGCTTCGGGTTGGTATTTTGGTGCAGAATGTAGCTCTGCTTCCATGCGGTTAAATTCAGCAATATAGGCTTCTTTGAATTGTGCAGCTTTTTTGCCTGTAAACCCCATCACTAAAAATACGAAACCATCTTTGGTCATTTCGTAGTATTTAGATTCTCGTTTTGCACCTTTGCCTATATTTATTTTCTGGAACATCTCCGCAAAATTGCGGACATGAAATTCAGACGAACAATCTAGGTTGCGAATTTTCTTTAAAACATCATCATGTCGCTTACCAAAATAATGAGAAACATCTTGAGATGAGGTAACAGCTTTGCCATTATGAATAATAACTTTAGGTGTGATAGTAGAAAGTTGAAGTGTCATATGACCTCCGATGGTAGTATTAAAATTTCTCACCACCGTTGAGGTCAATCTTGGGTGGTGAACTGAACAGGGTTGACCTTACCGGAACTACCGACCGGCCAGCTTTTCAGCTGCCCTATCCAGCCCACCATTGAATTGTGGCTAGATTACGACATTAAAAAACACGCTCGCGGCGTGTGCATGTCGCGGTAGTTTACGGCGAGAGGTCAATCCCGACACCTGAATTATCAGATGCACACAAACTATAGCGCATGATTTCTTCTTTCGTCAATGGGTATTTTGTATTCGTAGTTAAACGAATGGTTAGGGTGTTTTTGGAATTGAAAATGAGTGTGAATTTAGACTGAGATTTTAGCCGAAATGAGCTAAAATTAGAACTCACTATAAGCCGTAACTAATTGATTTATAGTGAGTGAAATCGCTTGTTTTTACGTGTAAATATGTATATTAAATGAGCTATAATTTTTTAAATGATTGATATATATGTATTTTATTTTTGTTAAGTGACTATCTTAGGAATAGTATAATTCTCTCTAATTGCGACTAATAACCTATCTTGTACCAGATCCAATTGAGCAGGTTCGAGATTTAAAAAAGAGCCGGCCGAAGTTTGTCGTATTCCTTGCCGAATAATTTCTTCCAGCTCTGCTGAAACGATTAGCACATGCAATTTTTGTTGAAAAATAAAACTAGCTGTAATGTAACGTGCTAAAAGTGTTCGAATTTGTTCAACTAACATAATCGGATCTTTTTCTTTCGGGCCCCATTGCACCAGCCCGCCTAAAATTATCTTAATATTACGAATTGATATCTGTTCTTGTAATAGACGTTGTAATACTTCGGTAATTCGTTGGATCGACACATGGCGATAGCACTCTTTCAATAATTCAGGATATTTCCTTTCTAATTGATCCAATAAATCTTTGGTTTCTTGAATACCAAAAAACTCACTGATATTACGGGTTATTACCTGACTGAAGTGACAGTAAAATTCGCTGATATCACTTGCAAACAGATAGCCTAGCGGTTCTAATCTATTTTTCTCTTCTTGCTGTACCCAGTAGTAGGTTTCACCTTGTTTCTGAGTTGTTTGGCTCTTAAGTCCCAACTGACCAAATTCATTGGTTTTATTAAGCACCCGATAACTTTCAAAGATAATATGAAATTCTGCGCTTCTAACTTCATTGACTAAAATAATGACTTTATAGGGTTCTAATTCGGCAGAATAATTAATAATAAAGTCAGGCAATAACAATCCATATTGGATTAAGATCTGATTTTTTAACCACTGGGTTAATTGATTATTTTCAATATAATCTTTATGTTGCTCTGAGATTGAAATAATTAATGGCACCGCTTCATGATAAGAGATATCCACGTTAGATTGAGACTGAACATTATTTTCTCGGTTATTAATACTACTATGATGGCCACTAATTTTTTTCTGATTTTTAGCTATTTTTTTATTAGCTAAGGTTTTTCTTAAATAGGAGCCGCTAATTAATATTGATAGCAAAATAAATATCAGTGTTGGAAAGCCAGGTAAAAAACCCATAATAAACGTTAAAACTGCGGTAATAATTAGAGAAAAATCATGGGAAAACAGCTCTTTGATAATATTTTGACCCAGATTTTTCTGTGTACCTCCCACTCTGGTGACAATAAAACCAGCACTAATTGAGATCAGTAAAGCAGGGATTTGGGCGACTAATCCATCACTGATGGTAAGCATGGTATAAGTTGTCAATGCCTCGCTGAAACTAAAGCCCATCTGTACCATGCCAACAGAAATGCCGCCTAAAAAGTTGACAAAAATAATCACAATGCCAGCAATAGCATCTCCCTTAATAAATTTCATAGCACCATCAAAAGCGCCGTATAATTGACTCTACTGTTCAAGCTCAATACGACGATGCTTAACACCATCATTATCAATAATGCCAGATTTTAAATCAGCATCGATGCTCATCTGTTTACCCGGCATGGCATCAAGCGAAAAACGGGCAGCAACTTCAGCCACTCGTTCAGAGCCTTTGGTGATCACGATAAACTGAACAACGGTTACGATAGCGAAGATCACCAATCCCACCACTAAGTTGTCACCAATCACAAATTGACCAAAGGAGGTAATAATGTCGCCGGCATCGGCATCAAGTAAGATCAGACGGCTAGTGCTAATAGATAATGCCAGTCGAAATAAGGTAGTAATTAACAATAGAGCAGGGAAACTGGTGAAATGAATGATCTTGGTGATATAGAAAGAACTCATTAATACCAATAGTGAAATGACAATGTTTAAGCCGATCAGCAGATCAACAATATAAGTCGGTAATGGTAGTATGAGCATGGCTATCACTAAGATCATGATGCCAAGTACGATAAGTTCAGGCTTGTTTCTAATTTGCAACAAAACTGATTGCAACATATTGCGTTCCCTGCTTTGAAAATTAAAGACGACTTAAGCTTTTTTCTTTTTGATAAAGTAAATCAAGTAATGCAAGTAAGTATGATTGTGTTTTTTCCCTGATCTCAGGGCTTAAGTAGATTTCTATAGTTAACGATTTAAATGCTGCCATCAGTTGTTGAAGCAATAAAATATGTTGTGTGATAACAATAGTTAGCTGTTTATTAGCAATAATATCTTGGATAATCATCATCATCGCTTCGGGATCACTTAATCCCTTAATAAAAATAGGTAACCAACTCACTTGAGCATCAGGCTGGATTAAAAAGGGTAGATTAGAGCAGTAAGCGAAAAAGATTTTGTCAGCAGAAGAGAGTTGTTTGATTCGGCCTAAAGAGGATAAATAGACAGCAAACTCGGGCATAAATGAGCAACTTGGCGACAATGCTTGCATATCACAAAGTAGCGACTGCAAAACAAAATCGATAATTAAAAAACGTTTATCATAGCCATATTGATTAACCCACTCCTCATAAAACCATAGTGGCTCAATATCTTGGCTAATAAAATCGCGGTATAACTGGCGGAGTTGCATGGTGCTTAATGCTGTTTGATAACTAAATTGTTTAGCTTTTAGCGCAATATTGATACCAGCTCGGGTTGCTTTTGCTCGTTGATGACTACCCTGGCAAAGTGAATTGATCTCAGCTTCAATCTCAAGCGCCAATGCGGCAGAAAAATAGCGCCGACGTAAAAGCTCTTTTAGCACTGAGACAAAGTCACTATCATCAGGAAAAAACTGTCTCAGTAAGGTTAAAATATCAGCTAACTTATTCTTTTGATTGTTTAATAATTTGATCGCTGTAGCCAGTTTTTTATCTACATTATCTTCCAAAATCCGGCTAGCTATATCACTACTATCCTGTTGTTTCTTTTGTAGATCTTGGCGGCGATTAAATTGACTCATTGCCATCGACATATCATCCATAATATCTAACAACTGGTGGTGGTGATTTACTACCATTGCTGTAGGTTTAGTGGTTTCAATGTCTGATGGTTGTTGGGTTTTTGGTAGCTGGCGTAACAAAACTGATGAGTTAATTTTATTGATATCTACCATTTTTATTACCTATTCTCTTTATTGATATAAGTATAAAGCAGGTCAATAGCGGCCTGTGTTTGAGGATCACTCGGTTTAAATGGATTTTTTCCCAGCGAATCATTTAACAGATTTTTTCCCTGAACCAGTCTGGGTTGCAGCATAAAAATACGCACCATTTTTTTATTGGTTGTACTGCTATAGCGAAATAATCCACCTAACCATGGAATATCGCCAAGTAATGGGATTTTACTCTCACTGGAATCAATATCTTCTCTGGTATAACCACCAATCAATAGACTATCGCCTTGGGCAACACGAGCCACTGTACTGATATTGGTACGATTAATAACTGGCAACGCATCGATTTTTTCTGTTTCACCGCTATTGGTTTTTTTTTCAGCGCCATCTTCCAAATTAATAACCATCTCAATTTCATCGCCGGTAGGCGAAAGGCGAGGGACGACACTGATCATTGTGCCAAATGTGGCTGACTCTAACGTGGCAATACGTTCTCCACGTACTTGAGCATAGAAGGTAGTGCTATTATCAAAGATGGCCGGCGTATTTTCTTGTGTTAGGATAATAGGGCGGGAAACCATTTGCGCGCTTCCTTCCAGACTCATTGCCCGTATTTTGGCTAAAAAGTGGATCCCGGCAGCAGCGCTAATATCGCTGGTATTAAGTAAAAAGTTACCATCTTTAGAGTGATAACTGCTTTGCCAATCAATACCTAGCCGATCCGCTTCATGTTTGGCGATATCAATGATCCATAATGACAGCTCAACTTGCCGTTTCGGTTGATCTAGCCGTTGGATCATTTTATTGATCAATTGAATACCTTGAATACTGCCCTTGGCTAACAGACTGTTCGAACCAGGCAAAGGCACTAACTCGATTGATTCTTTGCCGATACGGGTAACAAAGGAGGGATCTGGTTCATATTGTTCGTCAATACTAGCAATTTTTTTATCAGTTTGATTTGCGGTTTGCCTATTGGATTGAAAAAGTTGTTGTAGAACTGTACTAATGCCAGGTAAAACTAATTTTTCCCCCCGAATCGAGTAGCTTCTATCGGTGACAAAGGTATTTTTTAAAGCAAAAATGTGAACATAATCATTACCAAAGCGTTTTTCTTCAATAATATCCTGTTTTAATTGGAGTGCTTCTTGATCCAGATATTCTGCCGCAGCTTGAACCAATTTCACATAAATTGGCGGCCCAGAGACATAAAAGGTTTTATTATTGCTGCCACCGCGTAAAGGATAACGTGGATCGTAAAGACCAATGGCATATAAATACTCTTTTACGCGCTTAAAATCGATCTTTTTCAGGTTAAGCATCTGTTGTTTCATTTCACTACCATCGTAAATATAGATGACGTTACCATCATTAAAATAGATAAATGCCATTCTACGTACGAAGGTATCAAAAGCGGTTTTGGGGGATGAAACATCAAATCGACCTGAAATTCGCTTCTTTTTTACTGCTGAACTAAGAATAAAAGGTTTATTCAATTTATCGGATAATACGTCAAAAAATTGCTCAACCCGACTATCAACGGCAATAAATAGTTCATTGTCCTGTTCAATCTGCTCTTTAAGTAAAACATCGTCTTTTAAATTCGAAAATGTCGTTGCTTGATTAGGAAAAACCATCAATAGAAAACAACAGGAAACGATGGCCTGCAATAACGGGCTAATCTTCATAGAATGACTTCCTTATCAATCTAAATGACTTAGGTGTGGCACCAAAAATAACTTTTATCTCTTTTGAAAGATGTGAAGCGGAACTAAAACCGTAATCCAAAGCTATATTGGTTAGGGGTTTATTTTTTAGAATTATTGATAAGATTGCTGAAGTAGCGCGCCATGAACGTAACTGTTTTTTACCACATAGACCTAAATATTGATGACAAAGGCGCCGAAAATGGGTCTCTGAAACGCCATACTTCAGACGAATTTCCGTTATATTATTAATATTTTGTTTCATTTGATTAAGTAAGTGACGGGTAATCCAATAGCATTCATGATTTCTCATCGCTTCAATTAATGGCTGCAATGGCGTCCGATAAGGAGTTAGTAAAGTATTGATGAGTAAAGTTTGAATATCTTTTCCCGCGCAAGCATCGAGAATATACATGTGATTTTTAGTAACTACTGATTGATTAGAATAATTGGGAAGATTGTGATTAGCTAAAGCATAATCGATGTAAGCAACCAGTTTTATACAAGAAAAGATATCTGCTTTTTCTATTGTCCACTGGTTATGGCTAGGTTTTATTGTTGTAACCTGTTCAAGGGATAAAAATATTTGTTTATCAGTTAAATGATAATATTGATTCTGTTTGTCTTTTACAATTCCAAATGAATTATTAGGGATATATAAAAATAAAAAATATTTAATGTTTATATTATTAATATCTATTTTATTTTTAGGTATAAAATAGTTCATATATTCCTTCCCTGATAAATCTTATTTATAATATAAGTAAGTTTTATAATATGATGTTTAACTTGTTAGCTTTAAATTTTTTGTTAAAATGATACACTACTCTTCATAAGAAAAAAAACATAAATATATAAATAAAAAAAATCAAATTTAATCTTTGATGTATTTTTTTCTTTTATAATTTTTCAATATAAATAGTGATAAAGGTATATTAAATATTTTAATAATTTCAATATAGATAAATTTTATGAATATAAATAATAATTATGTAATTCGTTTTTTTACTGGGAAACTCAGTGGTACGCTTTTTTCGTTAATACCTGGTCACTATCAACTTATAGTTGGTGATGAACAAAGTATTTGTCAATGGTCAGAGCAACATAATAATAAAAATGATAAGGATTTTATACAACTCTATGTACCCACCCATCAGCAAAATAAGCTGATTATTATTGACGTTATTTTGCCTAATATTGATAATCAACAGGATAGTTTTTGCTATAGTATAAATGAAAAAAATAAACCAGCTAAGTCATTGGAAGCTAAATTCAATTACCCAACTTTCTGGCAAAAAATACCGCTATTTGCGATAAAAAAAATTGATGAAAAATGGTGTGATGAGTGTGAGAATTTATTTTGTTTAATTGAGAAATCCTATAAATCAAATAAAAATTACTTGATAAAAATAGCAACCACTTTTTTATTGCTTGTCTTATTTTTATTCTGTTATTATGTGTTCTCTTATGAAGTTAATATTAATAAAAAATTTTTATTTACTAAAGGAGTTATTAATCATTCACAAGCATTTGATTGTGAACAATTTTTGAATAAAAAAAATAATATAAAAAAAATTGTTGATGAAATTAATAGTTCTATTTCTAATACGGAACGTTTTTATTTCCATATAGTAAATTATAATAGTATTTCCTTTATTTATCAGAATAAAACAACTAAAGAAATGATTAAGGAATTATTAAATAAATATCAACCATGTCAATTTAATGTGAATGCTATTTTATTATCTGATTTAATTAATTATGTCGATAATAAAATTTCAAATATAGTAAAAAGTTATAAATTATGGTTGTCTGAGAAAGGATTAATTATTCAATTGCGTGAAGTTCTTACGGAAGACGAAATTTATCAGTTGAAATCGCAATTAAAACCTTATCAGACTCAACTAGGAAAAAATTTTTTTCAATTTCTATTACCTGAAGAGCAGGAAACTGAATTAGAAAAAACGCAACTTAAAAGTACCAAGGGATATATTTTCGTTCAGCCGGAACACCGATACTTTCCCGCTGGTTAGTTATTAACATTATTGGAAAGGAGATCCTTGTATGTCAATTAATAATAGTACTATTGGAGATATACTTAAAAAGACTAAAGCGACATCTGATGACTATCAAAAATGTATTAAAGATGCGGTTGAAAGATTGAAGAAAGATCCATCCAATTCAGCGGATTTGGCTGAATTTCAGGCTGCGATGGCGGGATACAGTGTTTTACTGAACTATATGTCAACGACTATTAAGACACACAAAGAGAATGCACAGACTATATTGGGTAATATGCGTTAAGGATAAATGATGAATATTAATAATAAAAGTAATATTTCTGCCATGACTGAACCTGCTGAAGGGGAATCGATGACGTTACAACAGGTTATTAGTCAGGCATATCGCCAACACTATCAAGTTGAACAGCAAGTTACTGATACATTGCAAACAGACGATCTCTCTTCACTTCTTGCTATACAGCAAACTACACATGATTATCAGGTTGAAATGTCATTATTAAGTACCTTAGCTCGTAAGGCATTAACAACCGTTGAAACGGTTATAAAGGCGCAATAACTGTGACAAGACTCTTTCGCCATATGCGCTTTTTTATCACGCTATCTCTTCTCATTTTGCTTTTATCTGGTTGTCATGATGAAGCGTTACTTAATTCGCTGAATCAACGACAGGCAAATGAAGTACTGGCAGTTTTGCAAAAACATCACATCACGGTCAGTAAAAGTGCACAAGGAAAAGGGCTCTATAAAATTAATGTGGCGAAAGAGGACTTGCCTGCTGCGGTACAACTATTACAAGAATATCAATTACCTTCGCCAGAACGGCTTGAGATTTCCCAATTATTCCCTGCTGATGCCTTAGTTAACTCGCCACAAATTGAAAGAGCCAGGTTAATTTCAGGTATTGAACAGCGACTTGAACAATCCTTAATGGCACTGGACAAAATAGCTGATGCGCGTGTCCATCTTAGTTATCCTATTGCTGCTAATAGCCGTAGCCAGGCACCGATGAAAGCCTCCGTCATCATATTTTATCATGATGAAAACCAAGATGTTGATGAATTAAAATTGGGTATAAAAGCATTTATTAAAAATGCAATTAGTGAATTGGAGTCGCAATATATTACGGTGTTCTTAATTCATAAAATATCACCAACAATTCCTTCTTATACTGAAAAAAATGTATCTGGCGGAGCATATTATTTATATGTTCTATTATTTTTTATCATAATAATAGTGGGTGGCGTGATCTATTGGGGCATTAAACGTAGATCAGCAACCACAGCTAAACAACATTGAAACAACAAACTTTTAATTTGATACAAACAATAATGTACCAACCAGCCAGTTATATTCATCATTCATTTGGTTACCCACCCTATGATAAGTTAACGATGGCGGAAAAACGGATCTATGATCAACAGGTAATGGTGCGCTTCCAATTGCCAACAGCGCTTGATTTTGATCTTGATGATAACTTACCCGCACAGTTATATATTAATTATTGGTCTAGGCTACCAATAGCGGCTTTATATTTAGGTGGTTTATATCAGTTACCGCAACTGATGATTGCCAATCAACTCAAACAATTGCCAGAGCCATTCAGACAATTTTTATCCTGGGCCAGGCTGCTGTTGCCGCCGCAAAAACAACAAATTGTCCCGCTAATTGCCACATCCTATTCACCAGAAGAACTAACAAAGTATGGTATGTGGGCAATGTTACCATTAATTGAAAAATGCTCTTTGGCATTAACAGCCCGCTTTAGTTTACTGTTTAATAAAAATTATCCACAGTGCCAAGCCAATACTGTTTTACCGGTTAATTACTCATTATTAAAAGCAACGCTTAATTATGTTACCTACACGACCTGAAAAATTATTGACTCAAGCGATTGATAATGTATTGATCCGCGCTAAGTTCAAACAGAGCCATGATTATCATGAACGACTGATCAGCCAGGCTAAGAAACAGGCCAAGAAAATAATTATTGCCGCGCAGACAGAAAAAGAAAAAATATTTAACCAAGCTAAAATTAATGGCTATTGCCAAGGCATCAGCCAGACATCTACCGCGTTAGCTATATTTATTCAGGCATACCAAACCCTAAATCACACCCTTTATAACGATATAATTAAACAGATAGAGCAAACATTAATTCAATTTTTATTAACCGAACCGGTAATTGAACAACTGTTACTTAATTTAATGGCCAAAATTGACCTACAACAGCAAAGCAAAATTTATCTGCCGGAAAAGCTGGCAGCTACATTATCTGATCGCTGGTCAGACAAATTTAGCAACATAAAACTCACTCACCACAAAGAAAACGGCATAAAGCTAGAAATGGCTAATGAAATTCTCTACTTCTCGCCGGAAAAAAGTGTAAGCGAAATGATGAAAAACATCATCGCCGATAAACAGATCACCGCCAGTAACCAGCAGCAAATAGATTGCATCACTGAATTGAAAGAAAACTTAGCCAAAACGCTACAACAACAGTTTGAACACTATCTGACACTCAGTGAGCAAAACTTGCCAAAATCAGATAGATGATTGCTTTTTAAGCACTTAACGCCATCGCCTAACAATAACAGTTGCGCCTGACGAGATGACAAGTATAATAGCGCCGTTTTCCACAATTCTCCCTCACTGCCGAAGTGGCGAAATTGGTAGACGCAGTTGATTCAAAATCAACCGCCTTCGGGTGTGCCGGTTCGAGTCCGGCCTTCGGCACCATAAAACAGCTATTTTGATGTTTTTTTGAAGTCTCTAATTTCATAATCAACTTAAAAACAAGTCAGTTACACTATTTCGTGTTCGTTCTTGGTCTCTTGTAGTCTACACTTCATTTGGGACATAATCGGGAGCCTGTCAATTCGATCAGGATTTATACCCCAAAATGAAACTCAATGCTTGCCAGATAATTTTGCACGAAACGGGTAACAAACTGCTGGCTGAGCAGCCTTCGCGGGCAAATAAGTTTAATTGTCAACGGGTCAAACAAGTTCATTTGGACTTACTCCTATAGCTGATCTAAAAAAGCTCGTTGGCTTAGTGCGCTAAACATCCCGGTTATGCCTATAGCACTTTCGCCAAGTTTTTGCTTATATTTTTCTAACATATGCACAATGCCTAAGAACTTTTTTTGTTGTTCCATTGGAGGAACTATTACTCTAACCTGCTCAAGATTTTTCTGACTAATTCCTTTGATAGTCGCACCAGTAACGAATTTTCGAATGAAGTGATCTTTAACTAACGGATCTGACAAATAATGGAATAAAAACCGCTTATCAATTTGGTTTTTATCTGGAGTTATACGAATCATCGAAGATTCAAAAATCAATGGTTCGTCCGACTGAGGGATCAAACTGGGTTTGGCAGCTCCTTCGTAATTTAGAGAGCGCCTAGATATCATTAGATCTTCATGAGTTAAAATATATTTCACTATATCAGCATCGCTAGCCTGAACTCTTTTTAGACTACCCCGTTGAATAATATCGTAAAATGCATCAGTCATGTGAACCATTTCAATACCGTATTTAGAGTATTTATCCCTAGGAAAGTAAGCTCCATTTTGAAATTTCCCTACCACTAAAGAGACAAGAGGCTTCACATCCCATCCTTTCGGATTCGTAACCGGATCACCAAACATCGCCAAAAACGTAGCCCGCAAAAAATCATCAGCTAATTTTATGGCTTGCTTGCGTTTTTGGCGGATATTATCAGCTTTATCGAGAATATTGCTTATTTTTTTCTGTATATTTTTTTCGGGCAGAGGGATGGATAAGTTTAACAAAAAATTTTTACTAACATGAGGAATTGTTGCCCCTGTACAATGCTTTCTAATTTCTCGAAACTTAGATTTTAAAAAATATCCGACATAACGTGTTTCGATATCATATTTAGGATTTATTCTCAGTCTTGCCAAAGTGCTTCCAATTTTACCTATCAACCCATAGCCAACAGTCCCAGCATTAGCTCCATCCCATGCGATAATGAGATCATTAGCTGTAACTGTAATCCCATTTAGGTCATCGGTAAAAACTAAATTATTATTATTTCTCAAATCATCTATCTGGATATATCTATGGCTTGTAGATGAAGGAGACTGAGAAATAGTATATTTTTTCCCTTTTGAAACTGTAAGAAAACTTCCCAAGGGCATTATTTTTATTGAACTCACAGCATCCCCTCCAGCTCATCCAAATCAGCCAGGATCTCTTTTTCCAACTCTTTTAACCGCTGTAGTATCACTTTTGGATCTTCATATTCCTCTGCTTGATACACGATTTCTTTATAACGGTTAATTGATAGGTCATATTTCTGCGCGGCTAAGTCCTCTTTTGGCACCACAAACGCTGCTTGTGTGCGATCTTTAAAATCAATATCAGTATCAATTCCTTCTGGGTACTGCTGTTTCAGTAACGAGGCAAATTTTTCGCCCATAAAGTTATCAACTGGCAGTCCGCGCAAAGTACGATAGTGTTTCCAACTGGCTAGCAGATGCGGCAGGTCGTTATCTTTTATCGGATTACGTTTGTCATCTAGGCTGTAGCCGTCATTTTGCAGGTCGTAGAACCAGACTTCATCCGTTTGCCCACCTTTGGTGAAGATGAGGATTGCTGTCGCTACGCCAGCGTAAGGTTTAAAGACGCCAGAGGGTAGGTTGATGACGGCTTCTAGCTGGTTATCCTCTACCAGCGTTTTACGCAGTGACTGATGCGCCTTGCTGGAGCCAAACAGTACGCACTGCGGTACAATAGTCGCGCTGCGTCCGCCCACTTTCAGCATTTGTAGGATCCGCGCCAGAAACAGTAGCTCGGTTTTTTTGGTTTTCACCATTGCCGATAGGGTAGGATCAATATCCTCTTCATCCAGTGAACCAGTAAATGGTGGGTTCGCTAGGATCAGGTTAAAGGCGTTTTTACTGGATTGTGGGAAGTTGCTGCTGAAGCTCTGGCTCATGGTGTCCTGATAGTGGATGTCCGGCTCTTCCACACCATGCATAATCAGGTTCATGGCGGCGATGCGCAGCATGGTGGTATCAAAATCGTAGCCGTGGAACATGTTGTTATCCACATGCTTACGCCACTGCGTTAGTAAATCGCCGGTAAATATTTTTTGCTCTTCCAGTTCGCCACGTTCATTGATGCCTTTTTCGGTATGGATCGATTCTAGTGAGCTGTATTTTTCCAGCAAATATTCATAGCTGGTTGCCAGAAAACCACCGGTACCACAGGCTGGATCACAAATTGTCTCACCACGCGCCGGGTTAGGCTCCATCATTTCGACTATGGTGCGGATAATATGGCGCGGCGTGCGGAACTGGCCATTGATCCCGGCAGTCGTAAGTTTGCTTAATAGGTATTCATAGAGATCGCCTTTGGTGTCGCCTCGATCCAACGGTAGGTTTTTGATCACTTCAACAGCTTTCGTTAATAGCGATGATTTAATGATCTCCAGACGGGCATCTTTCATAAAGTTACCCAGCAGCGTTACCTTCATACCGTCAGCTTGGCCAAGTTGGCGGAAATGCTGGAATACGCCGTCGCGTACCACTTCCATCATCTCATCTGAGCCAAGGTTACTGTAGTGGCTAAAACGAAATTCCTGTTGCAGTGGGGAAAAGCGTGGTTTGAAGTCTACCTCAGCAATTTTTTTGCGTTTTTCGTCTCTTTGCTCTTGCGTATCTGGCATGCGGGAATACATTAAATAGGTGATCTGTTCGATAACGGTCAGCGGGTTGGTTATACCACCTACCCAAAAATCTTCCCATAGCCCGTCAATTTTACTTTTTAAGTCACCAGTAATCATTTATTAATATCAATCCTGTTATAAATACAAAAACCCCGTTGCCGGGGCTTGCCATGAACGCATTATAGCGTCGTTGCGTCGGTCACAACAGACAGTTCTTCGATTATCTTTTGTAGTCGAGTGATCTGTGACGAGTCCGGAAATACGCCTGTAACGCCTTCGTTGTGAATATGGGTAAAGGGTTGCTCAAAAAGCTGTCTCATCTCGATTGTACCGTAATCACGAATATGATTTTTTAGCAGAGACAAGAAGCGTAGCTGTTGGCTGGTCAAATTGCTATCAGCAGCAAATTGCGCAAAACGGCCCTCTACCGCCTCATTTTCCATGCCGATAATGGTTCGTAGTAGTTTATCCAGACTGGCGGTTGTCTGTGGGTAGAACGCTTTCAGTGCCCGGATATCGATATTGGGGTTCTGAATTAGCACCAGTTTTGCCAGTTCATCCAGCTCGATTGGCGTTACTGGTTCGCCGTTGCGAATTTTTTTCAACACTGAATTTTGCTCGAACAATGGCTCGAGCGCGCCCTGAACCTGCTGGCGATAAAGCTTAAAATCAATCGAACGAATATTGGTTTTGCGGGTTTCGGTCTGGATCAGGTTGGCATTTTCCGTAATATCTACCTGTATTGCAGGGAATTTTGCTATCTCATCTCTCTCCATCAAATGCATAATGCCGCGCAGATGAATGCGGATATCTTCTAGCTCTTCTAGGCTGGCTTTCTTCCACCAGTCCAAATCACGGAGTTGATTAATGCGTTGTCCCTGCTGCTGTACTTGAGCCAGGTGTGGCGGTAACCGTTCCACTTTTTCTACGATTGCAGGCCAAAGCATATCTAACTCTTCCGCATTGGTATAACGGGCGGTTTGTGCCGTCAGAATGTCTATATCAAAATGCATAGCTTCGCTTTGGCCGCGGACATCCACCCATTGCATCAAAGGTGCTAGAACAGAAAGCAGATCCTGCTGCGTTTTTGGCGAAAGCTGACGCAGGACTTTTTCATCGCTGTACTGCGCTTTCTGTTGCCATTTTTCATGGACTGCTATCGACTTTTCATCTAGGGCATTGATCTGTTGACGAAGTTAATGGGCAACCAAATCTACCGCTTGTTTGTCGAACTTACGCTGGGCTGCAGCGCCCAAGGTTACCCATGCTTCGAAGCGTTTTTGTGCTAAGGATTTTGTCGGTTTGACTTCGGCCTCTTCGCTGTGCAGTTCGTGATAGTCGAAGTTGCCCCAGTGATCGAAGATGCGAAATTTTTGTTTATCCAGTGACTTGCCGTTGCCGTCATTGCCGTACAGTCCTGGACAAAGGCGCGTACCGCGACCAATCATCTGCCAGAACTTCACTTTTGATTTAACCGGTTTGGCAAAGACTAGATTTACAATTTCCGGGACATCAATACCGGTATCGAGCATATCAACAGAAATGGCGATGGTAAGCTCTTTATTGGTACTTTCATCGAGCCCTTTAAAATCATCGATCAGTTGCTCGGCACGGGATCGTAGTTATCAATCACCTGGCAGAAACGTCCGGCGAACTGTGGGTACATTTCATCAAATAATTCATTGAGTAGTAGCGCATGCTTATGGTTGCGCGCAAAAATAATGGTTTTACCAGGTAATTGGTTGTCCAGATCTTTGAGTCCATTTTCCATCAGGTTGCGCAGAATATAGCGGTTGGTATCTTTGTTGTAGATTGCCTCATCTAGCGATTTTCCTTCAAACTCCAGCGTGTTGGGATCAATTCCTTGTTCTTCCAGTTCGCGGATCTGCTGGTCGCTCAATTTTTCCCGTTTGATGCCTTCGCGCAGAAATTCTGTCGTGTGCGTGACAACTTCATAAGGCGCCAAGTTGTTATCAGCGATGGCATCTTCTAGGCTGTAGTTCGCAGTAGGAATACGCCCTTCACAGCCGAACAGACCGAAAGTCGTTTTACTTACCATATCGATCGGCGTTGCCGTCAGCCCAATTTGGAGCGCATCGAAGTATTTAAACAGATCACCATAGACATTATAGATAGAACGGTGGGATTCATCGGCAATGATGAGATCGAAATAGCCCACATCGAAATGGTCCATAATTTTCATCATGCCGGGATAGGTAGCGATGTAGATCCTGGCATTCTGCCGGTCAGATTTCTTCGATTTACCAACTACATACAACGGCTCATTAGTAAACTGATTGAAGGCATTTGCCGCCTGTTTACGTAACTCTTTACGGTCGCAAAGAAATAGAACACGTTTTACCCAGCGAGCATCAATCATTAGCTTGCTGAGCGCAATTGCTACACGAGTTTTACCTGTGCCGGTGGCCTGAACGATCAACGACTGGTGATATTTATTGGTGAAACGTTCGCTGACGCGAGCGATGGTTTCCAACTGATACAAACGTCCTGCTACCGCTTTACCTTCGTTATCTTTAACGTGTGACAGACTGTTTAACGGTAATCGTGTTTCGCGCTGCTGGATAAGATATTGCAGACTCTCCTTACTATAGAAGCCAAATACTCGGCGCGGTGGATAACCCTGAGTTTTATGGTCGTCCCATAGCCAGATATCGTAACCATTGGTGTAGAAGATAACTGGGCGCTGGCCATATTCTTTCTCCAGCCAGTCGGCGTATAGTTTAGCCTGAATTCGCCCCTGTGCGGCATTTACATTAGTTTTTTTAGCTTCGACTACCGCCAATGGTTTATGTGCCTCATCCCACAATACATAATCTGCATAGCCATCACCGGTTGATGTCGGTTGCTCTTTGACAGGATGTTCTTGGGTTACCTGATCAGTATTCTTGAGTTCTTCCCCTACATCCCAATTGGCTGCCAGCAGGCGAGAATCGATCAGTCGGCGGCGTGTTTCGGCCTCATCTATAGAGAGAATATCGGCAACATGCTGGTTGCGATTTTTGGCTTCATTCAGACGTTGGGTGAGAAGCTCAGCCTTTTCCTGCTCTTGCTGTAGGGCGCGTTGCAATGCCAACTCACGCTCACGACTTTCATTCTGCGCTTTGATAGCTTGTTCCAGTCGTTTTTCATCAGCACGCGTAGGTGATTGAGTTAACGGAGGAAGAGTAAATTTAGGGCTGTCATCAACATTGCCGTTGGCATAGCGGACATAGAGCCAAATGCCTAACAGATATGCTTCTTTGAGTAGCCAGTAAGTATCTTTGGCTTTAATGCGTCCGCCGTGTGCAGCACGGTTACCATGGATACGCAGAGCATCCATTTTCATGATGATGGCTTCTGGCATCATGCTGGTAAATATATTGGCGTTCATTAGGTCGTACAAATTTGCCTTAAAACCTTCAGGCAAACGCTCCTGGCGATACAACCAACGCACCATCAATTCTGTGTAATTACGTAGCTTCACAAGACAGCTTTCAGGATCGGAGTGAACATATTGTTCGGCGGTAAATCCGAGCTCGGCCAGTTCTGGCCACTGGCTACGCAACATTTCAAAATTGCGAGACTGCTCCACTAATTATTGCCTTATGTCGAGGATATAACAGGATTTCTGGAAAGAATATCACATTCAATCGGCTAGTTAAGGAAGTATATAACACATCTTCCTAATCATGGAAGAAGGTAGGGTACTTTTTATTATCACTGGTGGTTTCACTAAGGCTGAAATGAAAGAGGTTGGTCCTGACAGAGTCTCTCCGATTGATTTGATTAATGGTGACCAGCTAGTTGATCAACATACAGAGCTATCTCTAGAGGGTAACACCGGTGCAGGTAGAGCGGTTACAATATCAGCAGATTGGTTTATATATATCGATATAATTGCATCATGCCGCCTTAGCAACCAAAAATTAAAACCTAACCCACTAAACCCTCCGCCCTGATCAAAAAGAGATCAAATCATTAAATTGGATTGAGTATTGCAATTTTTTAGCCATCAAAAAGCTAATTTTTATTTAATTATGCGAGATAAAAAATCAATATATTAAAGCAGGTATTTTGTATCAAGTTATGTAGTAGTGTTAATTAACCAGCAAATTGTTAGATAGTTAGTGTTATATATACCGTAAAGATGAATATCCAGAAATTTGCTTTTACTATGGTTATTAAAAATATAGAGTTATTAATAAGTTTTTTTAAATTAAAATAAATAAATTATATTTAATTTGATTAGAGAAAATAAATAATAGATATAAGTTATAATAAAGATTAATTATTAATATTTATTATTTTTATTTTTTATGCAAACCAATTTAATAGGTGGGATATTTTTTATAATATAAATAGATAATTTAAATAGCCAAAAGCAATAATATGCATTTTAGCTATTAATTTATAGAAAATTATATTAATTTTATTATGTTTTTATGCTCTACATATACTACAGTGTAAAAATATGAAAGCGATAAAAAGAGAACTCTTTTAGATGATTATAAATAAGGTGTATAGTTTGATTTTTTATCCGTTAAATATTTTAATGTTTTTCTTATCTGTTTTTGCATAGTTAAATCTATTTCATAACAGAGAGTATCTTCTGCTTTTTCCGAAACGTTAGCAATAACTCTTCCTCTTGGATCAATAATTCGACTACCACCAAACAGATTTATATTACCTTCATTTCCCCAGCGATTGACTGCTACTAAATGGGTTGTGTTTTCTAACGCGCGAGAAGCGGTGTTTATATACCAAATATCTTTGTCTTTTTCTGACCAAGCGGATGGCATGAATAAAATATCAGCCTTTTTAGTTGCCAGAGTTCTGGCAACTTCAGGAAATCCAGCATCGTAACAAATCATGATTCCAATACGACAGATACCAATATCAAAAACCGGCAAGTTATCACCGGGCGTAAACCATAGTTTTTCATAATGGAATAGATGCATTTTTCGATATACAGCCAACCAGTTTTCTCTATTGGGTATCCAAATACCGGCAGAATTATAAATTTCACCGGTTGTATCATCGCGTTCTATAAAACCACAAATTATGACTAAATTAAGTTTGCTGGATAATTGGCTAAATAGCTTATCTGTCTGTTCATTTTTGGTTTCACTAAGTGAATAATATTGTTCTCCTAGTAATGATGGTGAATATCCAGTAGTCGCTAATTCAGGAAAACAAATAATTTGCGCATTGTTTTCCTTAGCCTTATAGCAATAATACTCTAATCTTTGTAAATTTTTATCCTTGTCACCTAAAATTGCGTCCGTCTGAGCTATTGTAACTTTGATCATTTTTTATCTCTTTGGGTATTTTATTGAAAAAATTCTTTAAAATAGATAAGCAGAAATATATCACAGCAGAGATAAATATCGAGTTAACTGATGGAATACCCATAGTTATGGTCATCCCAGCGATAGAGCCTAGAGCCCAGGCAATAATGGAAGCATAATTTATCAATGGTGTAGCAGCAGTATTTGGTAGCTTGCCTTCTTTACGGGTTGAATCAAGCAAATCTCTATTAGTGCGCAGGATATAGTAGTCAGTTAGCATTATCCCCGCTATCGGTGGGAAAATAACGCCAGCTATTATCAAAAATTCAACAAAATTGTCTAAAATACCGATAACGGTAAAGAAAGTTCCTATAGCACCAGCGATTAGCGTCAATAAAACATAATTGGTTTTCTTGCCAGTTAGACACTCAATAACATTGCTCATGCTAAGAGAGACACTATAAAGATTAATATCATTTATTTTAACCACTGCCAAAATGGTACAAATTACACCGATCCAGCCTGCATTTTGAATAAGGATGTTCACTACATCACTTGTACCCATCGCTTTAGCGATCAATATAGAAACACCATTGACAATAAATTCCCCAACAATGATGGAAATTGTTAACATCCAAAAAACATCTTTTGAATTCTGACAATATCGGCTGATGTCAGGGGTTACTAGTATTGCGACAATACATCCACCGGCGACCATGGTTGCCCCAGCGCTTAAGGTCATCGTGTCCTTTTCTGCTGGAATAATATTGATTAATTCTTTAATGTCGATTGTCGTTAATGTATTAAATGTCACCCAAATCATAACAACAAAAAATAAAGGTACCGCTATTTTGGCGGTTAGACTTAATCCTTTGAATCCGCAAGCAACTAGTACGGTAATAAATATGCCTGAAATTGTGGCACACCAGCCGAAATCAAGCTTGCCGTTTAATACATATTCTAAGGCTTTGGCACAAACACCATTTTGTACACCGAACCAGCCGAGCGAACTTATTGCGATAGCAAAGCCAATCATAGTTGAGCCTATTCGGCCAAAGCCGCACCATCTTGACAGCACACTGGTAGGTAATCCTTCCCGGCATCCTATAAGACCCAATCCTAGACCTATAAATTCAAGAATTAAGCTACCCAGTAGCGTTGCTAACATTGCCTGCCAAAATGTCATTGCGTGGCCTAATGTTGCACCCAGGATAAACTGCGATAATGAGGTATTGGCACCGATACGAATTAAAACAACAGAAAATAAATCAGAGCGTGCTGAAGGTGGAATCCTTTCAAGGGAGTGTTCTTTATCCATGTCTATATTTCTCTATATTATTTAGTCAAATAAATAGCTGCGCGGTCTGAGGAATCGCATCGGTACTTTATTATGAATATTTTTATTAATACAATATTCTATAAGTTGCTCCCGAAAGCTAATCCCCAATTTTTGGTAGATAGATTGTAATTTATTGCTAATGGTATGATGACTAACACAAAGCATTTTAGAAATTTCTTTTGGGTTAAACGAATGGGCAACCAGAAACATAACTTCTAATTCTTTTTTGGTAAATTTAGTTTCAATAAGACTATCTGTTGTGCCATGAATTTTACCAAAATTTTTAAATTTCCTAAAAGGTAATAATTCCATCTTTCTTGAATGAAACATAACGCCAACACATTTTCCGTCGATAATAAACGGAAATTTTTCACAAACGTAAGGTTGTAATAATGAATCTTCGCCATAAGGATAAATATCAATCGAAATGATATTTCTTTTCTGTTTTAGTGTCTCAAAATCATGGGTTTGAAAGTATTCTGAGAATTCAGCAATGGGATGGGGTATTTCGCCATCACTTTTGCCGTATAATTTAAAATTAGTAGGTAAATTAAATAACCTGTAGTTTTGAGGATTACTATAAAAATGAATAGATTTGTCGCCGTCAAAAATTTTTATTCCCCACGGATCGCTATTGTTTTCAAACATAGCAATCAGCTGAGGTGATATTTTCACATCCATTATTTCCTCCCGCCGATAGGACTCAATAATACTCATGAATTACCTATAAATAATCTATTTATTCCTTGTAGGATAGCGTCTTAATATAAATAAATTCTGGACATAATGGAAATTTTTCTAATAAATTATTTGTGCATTATTGCAGCAAATTGATGTAAATATTTGATTTTATTTGTTTATTTTTTTATTAAACCAGATAAACTAGCATTAATTAGATTAATAAGTTTATCTAAATAATTAAACTAATGTATTGCACAAATTTTAGCCATACAAATACCTATCTAATAAACAAAATGAATAAAAAAATAATGCGTTCGCCGATGGAAAAAATAGCAATAAAAAATCACTATCTATTGCCTATAGCAAGAGCAGATTGCGGCAAAATTTAGTTATTTATTATCTGCAATATCAAAAAAAATAAAATATTAACTAGAGTCTGATAAAAAATATTAAAAAAGCACTCATGATAAGTGTGCAGTGAAATAGTATCTTTCGAAACCTGCTTAATCAAATAATGGCTAATTGCCTAAATTAGAAATAACGTTATTTGTGAAGAATGGAGCAGTTGGTTATTTTCGTTTGTTACCAAAACTGAATAAAAACCAGACAAAATCAATATGAGGGAACTAATTTAGCGGTTGATACCAATAGGCAACAAAAAAATAGCCTAATGAAAAATAATTATATGATTGTTAAGTAATCTCTGTTTTAGGTTGGTTTTTTTTGCTTATTCTGAGTTAAATTTGTTTCATGGCACAGTTGAATGTCAGAGGTGCAAAGGGATATTGCTTGTTTTTAGTCTTAATATTTTAGTTAAGAAAGAATGATATTAAATAATTGACTTATTCAAAATAATCCGTATCTATTTTCGGTAATTTTATTATTCTCGAACTTACGCCAATTTCATTATCTATCATCAGATTTACTAAACGGTTACCATCAACCAACACCATTCCTTCAACCGATTTTGCAAAGTTTAAAGCGTGTGTCGTGAATGAGGATGTTGTAATAAATATTCCTCTTTTGGCTTTTTGCCCCGCAAGGGCACCATAGAAGGTTTTTAAATCAGGTCTACCAACAGTAGATTGCCAGCGTTTAGCTTGTACATAGATTTTTTCTAATCCAAGTTTATCTAATGAAATTATTCCATCAATGCCACCATCCCCGCTACTACCAACGCCAACGCGCTGTAAATCCTCACGATTAGCGCCATAACCGAGTTGGTGGAGAATGTCGAGAACAATAATTTCAAAGCGGTTTGGAGAGACTTGTAGTAGGTTACTAAGTAGTTCTTCAGCAACTGCATGACGAATTTCTTGATAGGCATCATCAAGTCGATCATCAGGGCTGCTGGTTTCATAAGCAGCAATCTTTGCTGATGAAGGAATATCATTATTCAATGGAGCAATATCTGCATTTTTTTTAAGTGAAATATCGACAAAATCGAAAGTAATATGATCGACCAGTTTTTTATCTAAGGGAGTGGGGTGTTGCTCAGCCCATTGAAAACCTTTGTCGGTTAAACACCATTTTCCACGGGATAGGCTTTGAGAAAGTCCGGCTCTTTTCAGTCGATCGTGTGCCCATCCAGCCCGGTTTTTATAAATAAGTTGACCACTGGTGATAACTTCAGAACGTTGTTCATCGTTTAGCCCTAGAAAATCAGCAGCGTATTCGTGTACCTCTTTTGCCGGTAGCCCGTGTGGATACTTTTGTAGAACTCTTAATACAGGCTCAATGAATTTGTCATAAGTAGGTAATGACATAGGATCCTCTTAACTAACATGGCCAATAGGAAGACCTAATAATTGATAGTATGTTGTCTAATTTTACGATTTAAACACTAAAGTAAACTATCATTGGCCGGTGGTTGCTTTCAATAACCAAATGAACATTCCATAGCTAGCAAAGTCAGCTAAAGAATAGAGCTACTTTTTCATCTAATTTATAAGTTGCTGAGCCCGTTATTTTACGCTGGTAGAGTTAAGCTAACCAGTAAAATAGATCAATTTCTCTCATTATATTGCAGTAAAAATAGCTGTAATGGCTGTTATTAATACGGCCAGCAAGGAAGGCATTATTTTTGCGAAGAGAGGAATCAACCACAACCAGCACCCAAAAAAACGGTGAGCTTGGCTCACCGTTTTACGATTATGCCAGCATAAAATCGCTTTCTTTGACAACGCCATAGATATCCAGCGCAAAGTCGGGAGTGTCATCATTGTCAGCATTTAACAACAATTGACTTAAGTTAAATTCTTTATCATAAGTCAATTGCATTTCTCCTGTTTTTTGCGGAAGGTGGTCGACGAGATGGGGGGCAATACGGTAATGGTCAGAATTAAGTAATATAATGGCAGTCAGATCAATTTTATCGATGCCGGTTTCAAAATCCATGATTACATCTGGATTGTTAAAAGGCGAATCTTCGATGCTGGCAAAAACAAAGATATCTTTGTCGCTGCCATTGCTAATTTTTGGCGCTTTTTGATCATTGTAATAATAGGAACTATTATTACCCCCGGTATATTTATCAATAATTAGGTTAGCTCTTGCAGGTTGCTTACAGTAACCGTAGTTGTTGTTATTGCAATAGCCTTGTTGATTTAGGTAGCCGGCATTATAAGCCATATTGTTGCCGTAATATTGCCAAGGCCAGTTATAGCTATAAGTAAAGCCATTGAATGTCGGAGCCGAATAATATGATGTAGGATAACTGTTATAGCCGCAGGATGGTTTTGTCCAAGGACAGTAAGAATTTCCGTTGTATCCTCCCCATGGTGAGGTTGTCCAGCAAGGATTAGTGACCTCATTATCACAATAATCCTCTAGCGGCTCTTCTTCATCAATGAAATCGTCTACTTCATTAGTTAGTTCATCATCAGTTAGTTGGTCATCTGTTTTTTTCTTGGGCGCAATTGCGTTACGATTACCACCCCATAACATATCTCTACCTTTGCCGCCATAGATGATGTCGTCACCTTTACCCCCTTCAATGGTATTGTTAGCATCGTTGCCGACAATCACGTCATTACCCAAACCACCTATCGCATTTTCAATCGTGGTGTGCTGCGTGATGGAAACATTGGCTTTTAAGCCACCGACATCGGAAAAAGAACCTTCATTTAAGTTAATGCGTTGATTTTGGGAATATTTGGAAAAATCTAAGGTGTCGATACCGCCGCCATCCCAGACACAAAAAATCGCTTTCTGGTTACTGTCGGTGAGGGTATAAAAATCTCTATCGGTGTTGGAGTTAAATCCGTAAATGTCATGACCAGTTCGGATGGAGGTGTTGGCGCCATGAATTTTTTGTATGGCGGCAATATCATGCATCAAAGGCGCAGCAGAGTGATGAAAGTGGTTGTCGCCGCCGGTTTCGGCTTCCGACCAATAACTCATTACACTGAATTGACGGGAGTCTTCCTTATATTGAGCATTTTGTTGATAACCGCCATTTGTAGAATTATAGTCACCGGGATGGGGTAATCCTAATGCGTGTCCTATTTCATGAATATAAGTATAACGGCCATAATCTCCTAATGTGGGATGTTTTAGGTTGGAAGTACTATTACTATTGCACCAAACGGTATTTTTGATGTCGGTATCGAAACTATTAGTAGAGTAATTCCAGTGGGGATTTGATTTTATCTGGGTATGGGCTTGCTCAGACGGGTAACCATCATAATAACCAAAGTCGATCATGGCTTTTTCCGCCGAATTGACTTTAACCAGTTTTATATTAGCCACATCTTCCCAGGCCTGTAGGGCAAGTTTGGCCTGTTTTTGCTGATATGGGGTTAGGCCTTTCGGGTTATAGACACCTTGATATGATCCTGGGGAATATGTTTGCCAATTGGTAAAAGTGTAAGTAATAGTTAACGATTCACTGTTTGTATGTTTTTTTGCCCATTCTTGATTATAAGCGTCTCTTGAGAGATGTTCTGCCGCTTTATCGATATCGTAAGATGGTTTGTTGTTGTTAATTAATTTAGCATTATTTTTTTGATAATTAAGTAAATTTTTAACGCTGTTCCACCCTTTATTTTTTCCATATAAGAAATTATCCATAATTCTAACTGTCTCCAATTTATAAATTAAAAACTATTAATTTTGATTGCTCCCATTCGTGCTTATGAGGTTTCTTATTTTATGATTATTGCTATTGATAAGCAGTCATTTGGAACCTTTTTGCTTTCAGTCTATAGAATTTGAATGTTTAAAAATTGTTATTAAAATGCGATATTAATAGCTTGATTACGATCTACCTATGCGCCGGTTGTTATCGCATAAGCTACCGTTAGCGAATAAAACTTATCATCAAACTCTTTCTGTTTTTAGATTAAAACAATATCTTTTTTACCTTATTGAGTAACAAAATGACTACACTGGTCTGACCTTATTTTATACTATTAATCAATGGGTTATAACTAAAAAATTCACCTATTTAGTGTGTGGTTATTGTTGTCAGGCTTGGGGATTGGTTAAATTGAATAAAAATTGACATATAAAATGACTGCGGATTTAATTTTATTATGGATAATAATCTGTAACATTGTTGCAATAAAAAATCGTTCAGCCGACGAGAAAATTTTTCCGAATCCTCTGGCAGATTCGGAAAAAAATTAAATCGCTAAGCCACCATAGTAAAAAATGACCAATAGTAGGGTTAGGGTCAGGGTACTGGTATTGAGCCGATGCCATTCTTTGGCAAAAATACGGCCGATAACCAGGGTCACAAAGCCAAACATAAGCCCCGTTGCGATATTGCAAGTGAAAACAATAAAAACCGCACACACTAGGCCAGACATGGTGTCAACAAAATCGTTGAAGTTGAGTTTTGATACATTCTGTAGCATCAGCAAGCCAATATACATTAGCGCTGGCGCGGTGGCGTAATGAGGAATTAACAGTGATAGCGGCGCTAAAAATATCATCAATAAAAAAAGCATACCAACCATCACGGCGGTTAAGCCAGTTTTGCCGCCAGCGGCTGTGCCTGCGGTTGATTCTAGATATACCGCAGCGGGGGATGTGCCCATTAAGCCAGCAAAAATCGCACTTAGCGAATCAACAGTAAATGCTTTTCCGCCATTGATAACTTTATCATTCTTATCGAGTAAGTTGGCTTGACTGGCTACTGCGCGTAGGGTGCCGGTCGCATCAAATATAGCAGTGATAATAAGTGCTAATGCATAGGGTAACATTTGCGGCTGTAAGGCAGCACCAATGTTCAGGCTAAAAGTTAGTGATTGTCCACTATTATCTGTCAGTTTGGGTAGGGCAAATAAGCCTTGAAATTGGATGTTGGGATCAAATATTAGTCCGACAATAGAGATGCCAACAATTACCAATAAAATGCTGCCTGGGATGCTGTGTTTTTCTAGACCAAAAATAATAGCCAGACCCACTAGTGACATAATGGCAGGGAATGAAGTAAAAGCGCCAAGGGCAACCGGTAATCCTGCTTGCGGATTTTTGCTAATTAATCCAACGCCATTAGCGGCAATAAGTAGAATAAACAACCCAATGCCGATACCGGTGCCATGAGCAATACCTTGCGGTAAATTGCGTAATATCCAGGTACGGATGCCGGCAATTGAGATAATGGCAAGAAAAACCCCCATGACGAAAACAATGCCAAGTACAATTGGAATGCTAATTTGTTGTCCTAGTACCAGACTAAAAGCGGTAAAGGCGCACATTGAAGTGGTGCAGCCGATAGCCATCGGTAAGTTTGCCCATAGCCCCATCAATAATGAACCGAGACCGGCAACTAAACAGACGACAGTGAAGGTGGTGTCAGGCGGAAAACCAGCCTGGCTCAACATGTTTGGAATAACGATCACCGAATAAACCACGGCTAGAAAAGTGGTGATGCCTGCTAAAATTTCCTGGCGAACATTGCTGTTACGTTCAGTAATTTGGAAAAATGTTGCCAGCGCTGTTGCCGTCTGTGTTTCGCTTGGTGCCTCCGGTAAATTGGCAGACATAGTGATGACCTCTTATAGTGATTAGCTGAAAGGCAATAAGTTTGCGAGTGAATGATTTAACGTGACGATTAGCTGTTTTAGGCCGGCTTTGATAATCCCGTTGGCTTGTTTGAGCCAATAGGCTTAGGATGGTAATTGTGATTAATCTGAGCGCATGAGTGATGATGGAGATTGAGTCATCTAGGTTATTTTTATCCATCGTAGCAGACCTATTTTTTATCGTAACAATAAGCTTTAGCTGATTTTGTGGTGCCTTGGTGAGCAAACAATGACAATATTCGCCTGTTACTGCTATTTGTCAGCTAAGTAAAGCAAATTAAAATAGTTAATTTATTGTTGTATGATGAGTGAGAGGCTGTTTGAGCAGCCTCAATCAATTACAATTTCCCTAAAGCAGTTAATATTTTCTCTGGTGTAAAAGGCCAATCCCGCAACCAAATATTACAGGCATCATGGATCGCAGTGGCAATAGCCGGTGCGGCGCCATTAACACCAATTTCCGAGATAGATTTGGCGCAAAACGGCCCGACCGGGTCGTCACTGGGAACCAAAAAAGCACCAAAGTCAGCCGGTAAATCACCGATTTTGGGTGCACCATAGCTACGGAGATCCCGTGTTAAGGGAATACCTTGACTATCATATTGGATCTCTTCGGTTAGGCTGTGGCCGATGGCGCGTAATGTTGCACCATAGATTTGACCCAGTGCTAAATCTGGGTTAATCGGGGTGCCACAATCGAGTAGGGCGTAGAATTTGTTAAGCCGAATTTGGCCAGTGCGTAGATTAACCGCGACTTCGGCAAAATTGGCACCAAATGGAAAGGCAAAATCATTGGTGACATAACTGGCAGTTGCTACCAGTACACCAAATCCGGTGCCGGTTTCCGCTTGATGGGCGATTTGGCCATAACTGATTTGACCTTGTTTACCACGGATGATACCTGGATGTACCAAAGTAACATCTTCTTTGGGCTCGTTAAGGATTTGAGCGCCGTAAAAAAGTATTTTTTCGCGTAAGTTTTCCGCCGCTTTTTTGGCCGCATTACCTGAGAAACAGGTACCGGATGAGGCGTAAGCTCCTTTATCAAATAGAGCGTGATCAGTCTCGCCAGAAATGACATGGATTTCGCTCAGCGGGCAGCATAATACTTCGGCACACAGTTTTGCCAGCACGGTATCTAAACCGGTACCAATATCGGCACCGCCAGAATGAACAATAAAGGTGCCGTCAGATTCTAGCTTGATCATGCAGTTTGCCTGATCAATTTCGGGAATACCCGATTTTTGCATAATGATAGCAACACCTTTACCGACCCGCCAATCGCCGGCAACGGGTTTTCGCCCGTGCCAGTCAATTAATTGGCGTCCTTTAGCCAAGATCGGAGCTAAGGCACAACTGGCGGCGGTAGGTGCGCTGGTGGGCGTTTTTCCTTCACCGATGGCACCGAGGATCTTCAATTCTTGACCTTCTTGCACCCGATTAAGTTCAATCACATCCAACTGATCAATGCCTAGTTTCTCCGCCAATTCAGCCATCGCCATCGTGAGCGCATAATTACCTTTTGGCGCACCATAGCCTTGATAAGCACCTGCCGGGCAAATATTACTGTAGTAAGTGGTGACTTGAAAGTTAACATTATCGCAGGGGTAAAGAGGCAGTGATAACGCCGGGCCATTACTGGGTACGGTTAGCGCATGATTGCCATAGGGGCCAGTATTGGCGCGGAAATTCATGTCAATTGCAGTAAGTTTTCCATCCTTGGTGGCACCCAGTTTAACGGTTACCTTCGCCACATGGCGTGAGGTATTAGCAATAAATTCTTCTTCACGGCTATAGCGGAAGTAGACCGGCCTACCGGTGACATAGGTAGCCCAGGCACAAACTTCTTCTAACAGTATATCTTGTTTGGAGCCAAAGCCGCCGCCGACTCGTTCTTTAATGACATGGACTTTATGCTGTTTTAGCCCAACGATACGCGCAACTTGGCGACGTAGGTGCCAGGGGACTTGAGTGGAGGCATGGATCACTAAGCGATCACCGTCCATATAGCTATAGCAAATGTGCGGCTCGGCAGGACATTGCTGTACCTGTTTAGATTGGTAGGTACGTTCAATAATCACATCAGCTTTAGCAAATCCGTCAGCAATATCACCGATGCTACCATGAATACTGGCCGCAATATTGTTGACCGGGCGGGCACCGATCGGGAAGTTGATAAACATCTGCTCGCCACGTTTTATGGCGTGTTGATTTTGTTGTGCCAGATCAGCGGGAGCGCCGTTGATATAGACAACCGGTTCATCGTGGACAATTGGGGCATCTTCCGCCATTGCTTCGTCAATTGACATGACCGGTTTTAATACTTCATATTCCACGTCAATAAGTTTTAGCGCTGCTAGGGCAATCTCCTCATTTTCTGCGACGACGGCAGCTACCCGATCGCCAACATGGCGTAGTTTTTTGCCAAACATTCGGCGGTCAAGGGGCGAGGGTTCCGGCGCGCTTTGTCCGCCAGGAGTGTAGTAGATATCTGGACAGTTAAGGTGGGTAATAACATGGATCACGCCAGGTAATGCTTCGGCTTTGCTGACATTAAGTTGACTGATGACAGCATGGGCATGAGGACTGCGTAGCATTTTTATTACACAGGCGTTGTGGGCAATGCGATCTTCGACATAACAGGGTTTAGCTTGCACCATTTTCGCTGCGTCTGTTTTAGGATGGATTTTACCGATTAGGGCCAAATCGTGGCGGAAAATAGGCGCAACGGTTATCTGATGAGCAGGATCGAGCAGCCGTTTTTTGGCTAAATCAACAACCGTATAAAACTGTTGGTAACCGGCATCGCGACTGAATAAGCCAGACAGTGCGTCATCGATAGCTTCACGATCAGGATCAGCAATGCGATTTAGTAAATCAGTGATGATTAAGGCCGCCGCAGGATCATTGTAACCAGATTGCACAATGCCGACATCGATCATGGCTTGCTGCACAATACTCAGTTGATCCCAACTAGCGAGTGATTCCGCCGTCATAATGGTGGCGTTATCCAGTTGAGCGGCGATCAGTAGGGAAGCATTATGAATGGTATGATTAAATAAGATAGCATCAGAGCCAGCGAAGCCAAATCCATCATCACTATTACGCACTGAATGCATACCAATATTGAACAGCAGTTGCTGAACATTATCACCTGCTCTACATTCCAATTCTTTGAGGCAGCCATTTAGCGTGAAACGAACCATCATTTGCTTCTCTCCTCTTTTTGCCGGCAATCAGTCAACAGATCAGCTATTAAAATACCGGCCATGTAGCGCTGGTATGCTGCACTTCCTAGCAGGTTATCTACTGGCCGAATGGCATTACTGATCGCTTTTTCCAGCTCTGCTCCTTGTAATGCTAATGATTCGATAGCAGGTAAGCGGCGCGCTTTTTCACCGACACCATCTAGGGCAATGCGGTATTGTTGCTTATCGGTGATAGCCACTGCTGCCGTAATCACTGACCAGCCGGCGGCTGAGTGACTAATTTTGCGGGTAGCGCAATGGCGAAAAGGTTTTTTAATAATAATTTCACTTAATAGTCGATCATCGGGCATGGCCAAATAATCTTCCAGGCTTAAAATTTGCCCATCAGCACACATTACTTCTGTCTCTAACACTAGTAAAACCGGTAGTAGTACCGACTCTGCTTGCTGAGCGGCGATCTCGCCGCCGACAGTAGATTGGTTACGTAGATGGCGAGAGTAGATAAAGCCTAACGCATCATATAGCGCTTGGGGAATAGCAGGCATATCGCGTAATTGCTGTAGCTTAATTAATGCGCCAATACGTAATGTGCCATTATCCCAATCAACATTATTCATCGGCAAGTTTTGCAGCGAAATGGCTATTTTGCGTTCAGTTTTTGTCGGTGTGGCGTTTAATTTGCTGCCACCAGCAAACCAGACCGCTTGATGTTGAAAACGGCGTTTAAGATCCATTGCCTGTTCAATGGTGGTTGGTCGGAAAAATTGCTCAATCATAATCCACCTGTTAATCGCTTTTTTTGTTGTGTTAGGTTTTTATTTCAGTGTGTCCATGCGCTGCCACAATTTAGCGGCAACTTTTCTGGCTTCAGCGTAAATAGGTTGATGATCGAAAGTAAATTGTCGATTTTCATAAACCATAACACCGTCTATCATTACGCTATCAACACTGGCTGAACTTAAGCCAAAGACCAGATGTCCTGGAATATTTTCTGCTTGCAGTGGTGTTGGTGCTGCATAATCGCAAATGGTTAAGTCAGCTTTATAACCACTTTCAAGCCGGCCAAATTGGGCATTAAAGTTGCGCGCCAGTAAGGTATTACCACTCCATAGATAGCGAGTAAAACTATCGGGCCATAGCTTTCCGCCGGCATCGCGATGTTTAAAAAAGGCAAATTTTAACTCTTCAAACATATCTGAACCGATGCCATCCGTGCCTAAAGCGACATTATGATAATGAGCTAGTTGCGCGTTATAGCCGACATGATTATTCATATTAGAGCGTGCGTTATGCACCAGAAAAGCATCATTTTGGTTGAGGATCTGAATATCGTTGGGTGACAAATAGAGCCCGTGAGCAATTAAGGTTTTGTGATCGATCAGATCATATTCAGCTAAACGGAGTAAAGGATCTTTAGCGTACTTATCATGGCTATGGGAGACATCATAGTGATCTTCTGCCACATGAATGTGCAAACCGCGTTGGGTTTCTTTGATGGCGCTTTGTAATAGACCAAGCCCGTCATTAGATACGGTAAATGGAGCATGAGCACCAATGTGGGCTTCTACCAGATAACGTTCTTTGCTTTTCGTACTATCAATATATTTGGCGAAGTTAATATTTTCTTCGATTCCAGCCTCAAGTTCGGCTAGCCCACCATTACGATCAGTAGTTTCAAAGCAGGTCATGCCGCGTAATCCGGCTTTTAAAAAAGCGTTGCGTAAAGTGTGTAGCGATCCATGAATAAAATTAGGTGAGGCGTGATGGTCGATAACGGCAGTACAGCCACTTTTAATCGCTTCCAGTGCGGAAATCAGGCCACTATAGTAAAGTGCTTCTTCATCTAACGCTCTATCCAGTCGCCACCATAGATTTTTTAAAGTAGAAATAAAATCCGGGCAGGGGGGGATTTGCGCAAGGATGCCACGGGATAATCCAGAATAGAAATGATTATGAGCGCAGACAATACCCGGCATAACAATGCGGCCATTCATCGGTTTAGTTTTTGCTGCTGGAAAACGGGCAGTCAAATTGGGGCCGATAGCCAAAATTTCGCTATCCTTGATGGCGATATCAATATTTTCTCTTATCTGGGCAGGCTCAAATTCGATTGCGGTGGCATTTTTTAAAATTAACATGATCAGGCCTCCACATGAGTTAATAGATATTGATGGTGTTTGTGTACGTGGCTAATGATTTGACACATGTCGTGCAGTTCGGGCGGTATCTTTTGAAATTGGCTGTCATTATTGATGCGTAATAGCCAGGTTTGGCTGTTGAGTCGAACAGAGATGCGATCGCCTTCGGCCCAAAAACCAGGGTTAGTGCTATTAATAAAGTCCTCTTCCAGGCTAAAAATAGTCAGCTTATCTCGGTATGGTTTACCTTGCCAAGGACAGAATTGCGCACAATTACCACACTCATTGCACATGGCATCTAAATGCAACGTTTGGTAGCGATTTTGAAAGCCAGGTATGGCAATCGAAACATTGGCGCGATTTGGGCAGACATCAACACACTTACTGCAAATATAATTACATTCCAGACAGCGATTGGCTTCCTGTTCAACGAAAGCTTCACTGTGTTGTTGGTCAATTAGGGTGACGGCAATTTGACCTTTACGCTGATAAAGATGTTGCGGATCAACATTACTCCAGTACTTATTACCATGATGGCTATAAATATTTTCCCGTCGCAAAATGGTATCGACAGCACGACGGGCGGTACTGATCGCCGCGACAATGGAAGAAGGCCCTTGTTGCACATCGCCGATTAAAAATACGCCGGATTGCGTGGTTTCTCCGCTCACCAGATCAATAGCCGGCTTGCCATCTTGAGCGAGTGGAACGCCCATTGCGGTTAGCATTTGGCTATCTTGTTGCTCACCTATTGCGGTAATTATGCTATCAATTTTAAGCTGGTGGTTTGTTCGGTTGCCACTGCCTGACGACGCCCGGAGCTATCAACTTTACCTAAAGTCATCAATCTGACCGTCAATTTACCATCAATAGCGAAATGTTCAGGATTGGCAAGGAACATAAATTTTACGCCATCAGCTAAAGCTTCTTCATATTCCTCTGGCCAGGCGGGCATTTCGGCTTTTGAACGGCGATAGATGATAGTGACTTGTTCTACATCCGGTATGCGCAGTGCTGCCCGGGCACAGTCCATGGCGGTATTACCGGCACCAATTACCGCCACATGTTTGCCCATCTTCGGGGTAAAACCACGATTATAGTCACGCAGGAAGGGTAGAGATGGGTAGATGTGATGATTTTCACCAGTCAGTTTGATACCACTGTTTTTGTCGGTGCCAACGCCAATCAACACATAATGAAAGCCAGCCGCTTTCAATTTCTCCACGGTTAGATCAGGCTGACAGCCAAATTCAAATTTGACACCGTGTTCAGCAATAAAGTTGATATCATGCTCGATAAGTTCTGCCGGGATGCGAAATTGCGGGATAATATTTTTTACTACGCCACCGGCATTGGACTTTCGTTCATAAATGGTTACTGGATAGCCTGCTCGGGCTAAAAAATAGCCGGCACTGAGGCCAGCAGGGCCGGCACCGATTATGGCAACCGGATGGCGAGTACCTGTACCGGCCGGTTTATGCCAACGCTGTTTATACTCCTGCCAGCCTTTTTCTAAGGCAATTTTTTTCAGTTGACGAATATTTAGCGCACTATCATAGTCCAAGCGAGTACAATTGTATTGGCATTGATGATCGCAAATATGACCGGTAATGGCCGGTAGCGCGTTGCGTTGGTAGATAAGTTCTAACGCATCGGTATAACGCTTTTCACCTAATAAACGGATATATTCAGGGATATCCTGTTTAATTGCACAGGCATTAACACAAGGCGCCACATAGCAATCTGTTAATGGCAAAGAGTTATCAATATTGATCTGTTGGTTGGCTTTCAACTCTTTTTGGCTATAAGCCATATTGATGGCTTGTTTTGCCAATTTGTCTAATCGTTCAACATCAATTTTTTCTGCCTGCCAGGCAGCGCTATCGGTTAATTGTCGTAGGCATTCCGTCATACGCAGATAGCCACCCGGTTTCAATAGATCGGTTGCCATGGTGATGGGGCGAATGCCGGTAGCAAAAATATCACGGATATTGATTTGGCTAGCACCACCTGAATAGGAGATAGGCAGCATGCCATCAAAGGCGCGGGAAAGAACTGCAGCGACATTGATTGATAGTGGAAACAGTGCGCGGCCGGACATATACATCTCTTCGCCAGCGAGTTTGCCCTTATGATTGATAACGCCTAAGGTATTAGTCAGTTTGACGCCAAATCCTAACTGTTTTTCACTGGCCAATGCCATTAACCGCTGTAACATGGCCAAGGCTTGTTCCAGTTGTAGATCGTGCTGGAATGAAACCTCTTTTAGGCCGATATAATTAAACCCGCAGCTATCGAGGATGTCTCTTACCTGTTGATAACCCAGTAGAGTGGGATTGAGTTTGACAAAAGTATTGAGCTTTTTATCTTGCAACATATAACGGCAGATAGCTTCGATTTCATCAGGCGGGCAGCCGTGCATGGTAGAGAGGGTGACACCACTTACCATTTGAGCGGGAATGGTGTTAGCTAATTTTGTCAGTGCAGTTTGGCGATTTTCGGTAGCCAATTGATGAATAAAATCGGCCTCTTCGATCCATGACTGTAATAACTGCCGGTAGCGGTTAAAGGTGGGATGATGAGATGCATCCATCATGCTATCGATAAATTGCTGCATAGCCGGTTGCTGAATACCGGCTAAATCGTAACCGACACTCATATTAAATATAAAGGATTTTGCTTCGCCGGTTTTACGGGGCTCAAAAATGGCTTCGGGTAGATGCAGAATAAACCAGGCTTTGAGATATTCATCCCAGGCTTTAATGAGCGTAAATTCAGTTGACCACTCAGTATTGAAACATTCATCTTCCGCATCGATACAGGGTTTATCTATTTCTAATTGATCGAGGATTTGCACGGTTTTCAGTTCGATAAAGCGGCCGCCAGTTAACCAAGAGACAATAATATTTTGGGCAAGTTGGGTATGTGGTCCGGCAGCCGGTCCAATTGGCGTGGTACAAGTTTCACCAAACACCTTAATTAATGGATATTGATTTTGCTGACGATAAAATTGTTGTTTGGGAATACCAAATATTGATTGGTTTTGTTGGTATTCATCAAAGATGCGCTTCAAAAGTTTATCGAATGGAATTGGGCGCATGATATCTCCCATGAGACTCTCCTTGCTGCGATTTAATTGGGAAAATAGACAGATAGTTGTCATAAACTTTGCAACAATCACGCCAGAAACCAATAACCGAGGAATGGTTAATAAGAAATGTGATTAATATCTAATCTTGTTTTTTATTTGTGAAATAACTCACGCTCAAACAAATAAGAATGATAATCAATAGAAAATAGCCAAGTTCGGCAGATAGTTATCTATTTCATAATTCTCAAAAAAAGAATTTCACTATCACTTTGATAAACCTAACGGGCTACAGATGTATTATTGCCCTTAAACAGAGCCAGCCAGATTTTCTATTGTGCGTAACTCCAAATAAATCTCCGGAGTATCAATATCTGCGATTATTGCCGGTTGATTCAGATCTATATATTGCCACTGACCCTTGCGTACAGCTTGCTGCATAGAGCGACAATCGGTTTGTCTTACCGCCCTATTAAGACAATGACGGGATAATAAAACCGGATGACCCGGTGTTTTTTGATAGCGAGGGATCAGCGCATAAGCACCGCGTTGGCACCAAATTTGCTGAAATATAGTGTTAGTTAGACAAGGCATATCACCGTGGGTAATAAAGCAGTAGTCACTATTAACAGCCTGAGCGCCGGCTCTAATCGAGCTGAATAGCCCCTGCTGATAATCGGCATGATAAATTAAACTGATTGCTGGGTGTTGTTGATAGCGCGCCATCAATTCTTCAGCCCGATAGCCAAACACCAGAATAATGTGAGAACACAATGCTAATGCATTTTTGATACTGGCATCAAGTATTGTTCCATGTTGCCAGGGTAACATCATTTTCCATTGTCCCATACGAGAAGAAAGACCGGCAGCCGGAATAATGCAATCAATAGTTTTGCTGATTTGTGCCGGTTTTTTGGTTAGTTGCGTAAGCGGGATAGCAGATCTATTCATTTTAATGGACTCCTAAGCAATGCCACAGGCCAATATACCCGAACCGCTCACGATGTTTTGTGATAGAACATTGAACTCATCCTCTGTGGTTATTAGTTTGATTGGTGCAGGGGGTAAAACCAGTACGCTATTTTGGCTGGCGCGGCAATTTTCTGTTTTAGGTAAAAAAGTGATTATCAGTACTACCACAAGGATGTATTTGCCTGATGAAAATATTCCCCTATTAATATGTCGCGATCCGGCTCAGTTGCCTGCGGCGGCTTTTGCCTCACCCATTTGTGCGTGTTATGCCGCTTGGCAAGCCAGTAGTGGCAAAGTGCGTGGTTTTTCCCCACAACAAATCGATGCTCTGGGTGAGCGATATTACGCGGATATCTTACTGATCGAAGCCGATGGTTCGCGCGGTCTGCCATTAAAAGCGCCTGCTTTGCACGAACCTTGCATACCGGTTAGTAGTCGCTGCGTAATTGCCGTAACAGGAGGACAGGTTTTAGCCAAACCATTAGGCCCTGACAATGTACAGCGCTGGCCTCTATTTGCTTCCATAACGCAAATTGAACCAGGAGATAAAGCAGATATTGCGGTACTTGAACATTTTATTCGGCATCCGGCAGGAATGTTTAAAAATGTTCCACTGCATGCCCAGCGTATTTGGTTAATTAACCGTTTTTCTCAATCTGAGAATTTTATCACTAACCAATTATCTGCATTGTTACTAACAACAGGACTAGATGCGATTTGGTTGGGAGCAGTCAGGGAGTCTCCTCCTATCAGGAATGTATTGCAGCGTCAGTGAAATTGAATGGATAACTCATTGAGGTAGGTATGAAAATTTTTGTCGAAGCAGCAAAACTGGAGCAGCAGAATCGCCCTTTTGCTATGGCACAAATTATTGAAAGTCGAGGTTCTACGCCGCGCCATTCTGGGCAAATGTTAGTACTCGATGATGGCAGTGTGATTGGAACGATTGGTGGTGGGATGGTAGAGCGAAAAGTGATTACTGAAGCCCTGTTAGCGTTGGCAGAGCGTAAGCCGCGTATTTTTCATGGTCGAATGACCCGTAATGGTCAGCATGCGGTTGGCAGTGATTGTGGTGGCTCAATTTCAGTTTATATTGATGTTCATGGTTTAGCTAGCCGTTTAATCTTGATTGGTGCTGGCCATGTTAATCGTGCTATCGCCCAAACGGCTGCTGCTTTAGATTTTGAAATCGTGGTGCTGGAGGTTTATGCCGATAGCCTTAATGCTGCTTATTTTCCAACCGATAGCAAGTTATTGCAGGTAGCGTCTTTTAACCAAGGGATCGAGCAATTAGCTATTAAAGCGGATGATTATGTGGTGATTGCGACTAATAGCCAAGATTGGGAAGCGCTATCATTGTTGATCCACTTACCCGTCAAATATCTTGGGCTTTTAGCCAGCCGTAGAAAAATACATACCTTTACTCGACAATTATATGAACAAGGGCTGAAGGCAAGTCAATTGGCTCACCTTCATGCGCCTGTTGGTCTCAATATTGGCGCAGAAACGCCGGCAGAAATTGCTATTAGTATTGTCGCTGAAATGTTGCAAATTAAACATCAAGCCGCCGGTGGCTCAATGAAGTGCAGTACTTTTCCTTATCGTCAGCGGGTAGTTATTCGGGGTGCTGGCGATATTGCAACAGGCGTTGCGTTGCGTCTTTATCATGCTGGTTTTCACGTCATTATGTTAGAGGTTGCATACCCTACAGTTATCCGCTGTACGGTGGCTTTTGCTCAGGCTATCTATGCCGGAGAAATGACGATTGAAGGTGTGAAGGCTAAACATGTTACTAGACCGGAGGATGTCGATCCGCTTTTGCAGCAGGGAATTATTCCCATCTTGATTGATGCAGATGCTAGCCTATTACCCGCTTTGCAGCCCGATGGTGTAGTCGATGCCATTTTAGCTAAACAAAATCGAGGAACCCATCGAGCAATGGCGCCGGTGACGATTGCTTTGGGGCCCGGTTTTGAGGCGGGTAAAGATTGTGATGCGATTATAGAAACCAATCGCGGACACAATCTAGGGCGAGTGATTTACCAGGGATCAGCGCAGGCTAATACCGGTGTGCCAGGTAATATTAATGGCCATACCACACAACGTGTTGTGAGAGCGCCGGTCGCCGGTGTTATGCATCGTAATGTCAATATCGGTGATATTGTTAGTGTCGGCGAAGATATTGCTTACATTGACGATACGCCAATTAAAGCGCCATTAAGTGGCCTGGTTCGTGGTTTATTAAATGATAATTTAGCGGTGACGGCAGGGTTCAAAATTGGCGATATTGATCCGCGTGGGGCCGCAGTCGATTTTACTGCCGTGTCGGATAAAGCGCGGGCTATAGCCGGCGGGGTGTTAGAAGCATTGATGGCCTTGATGGCAAAACCGGTTTAGTTGCTAACGGATAAAAATAGCCTAAAGGGAGTAAGGGCGCATCGCGCCCTGTAAGAGGATAACCGGTTCGGCTATAGACAAACAATCGTACCTGTTTTTCCTTCGATCCCTTGTTTGGCTTTATTTAAAACGGTAATTAATGTTTCACGCCCAGGCCGACTACAGGCGAAAGAGAGGGCGGCTTCAACTTTGGGTAACATTGATCCTTTGGCAAAATGTCCCTCATTAATATAGCGTTGGGCTTGGTCTAGATTGAGTCGTTCCAGCCATTTTTCATTATCTTTACCAAAGTTAATCGCTACTTTTTCTACCGCCGTCAAAATAATTAACATATCCGCATCGATCATTTCGGCTAATTTAGCACTTGCCCAATCTTTATCAATGACGGCACTTACACCGCGTAAATGATTGCCTTCACGCACCACTGGTATCCCACCACCACCAACGGTAATAACGACCTGTCCAGCATTAAGTAAGGCTTTGACTGTTTCTTTTTCAATGATAGCGATCGGTTTAGGCGAAGCAACCACCCGACGATAGCCCCGTCCGGCGTCTTCTTTTAGTTGATAGCCATTGGCGATCAATTTTTCAGCTTCTTGCTGAGTGAAAAAAGAGCCAATGGGTTTAGTGGGCTCAAGGAAAGCCGGATCGTCGGCGGCAACTTCCACTTGGGTAATAATGGAAGCAACGGGAATGGCTAAACCACGATTGAGTAACTCTTCACTTAATGCATTTTGTAGATCGTAGCCAATATAACCTTGGCTCAATGCCACACATACCGACATAGGTAACATCGGCGTGTGAGCGGCTGTTTTAGCCGCAGCTTCAAATGCGCGGTTGATCATGCCGACCTGTGGCCCATTACCGTGAGTAATGACCACTTTATGTCCCTGCTCAATCAAATCAGCAATAGCCTGTGCTGTGGTTTTTACGGCGACCATTTGCTCGTCTAAACCATCACCTAACGCATTACCGCCCAGGGCAATGACGATTGTTTTTTTCATAATATTCATTATTCCTGTTATTTATTGTTATTTACTATCAGGGAGGTGTCGGTTATACAGCAAAGCGTTAGCTTGTCTGGAAGGGTTGGCGATGTAAGAATTGTCCCCAACCTGCATTGCCTGTAAATTGTCCTCGACTGAAAACCGGTTTTCCTCGTGATAGGGTATGGATGATTGCTCCTTGGCAAACCATTTCTTCATAAGGGCTGTAATCTGCGTTATCATGTAACTCTTCGTGACGAATAGTGGTGCGTTTATCGGCTGCAATGATAACTACATCAGCATCTGAACCGGGGGCAAGGCAGCCTTTGCGTGGCCAGAGGCCGAATAACTGAGCGGGTTTGCTGCTGGTTAATGCGACAAAGCGTTCTGGGCTAATGCGTCCACTCATTACGCCGGCAGAAAAGAGTAATAACAGCCGATTTTCTACCCCAGGCAGCCCATTTGGGCAGCGGCTAAAGTCGCCTTTAGCGAGCTCAAGTCGTTGCCGATAAGGAAAACTACAGTGATCGGTTGCCACCACATCAATGGTGCCATCGCTAATACCACACCATAATGCATCTTGTTCACGAACATTGCGTAGCGGTGGCGTGAGAATAAATTTCATCGCATCTTCACGCAGATATTGGCGTTCATCTAGCAGCAGATATTGAGGGCAGGTTTCTATCCATACTGCCTGCTGGTGGGCTTTGGCTAGACGTAAGTAGTCGAGTCCGAGACCATTAGACAGATGCACAATATACAAGGGGGCATTGTCAGCCAGTCGTGCTAGATTGATCATGCGGGCGATAGCCTCCGCTTCGCATTCAGATGGCCGACTTAGGGCGTGATAACGCGCGTCAGTCTGACCGGCAGCAAGAAATTGGTTGCGTAAATAGTGAATAATGGCATCATTTTCTGCATGAACGGTGGTTAATGCGCCAGCCGTTTTCAATTGTTTTAATGCTTGTAATGTATCGCTATCATTTAACTTATATTGATAAGTCAGATAAAGTTTAAAACTACTAATTCCATCCGCAACCATAGTAGGAATTTCATCGATAATCGCTTGATCAATATGTTGAATAACACCATGAAAGCTATAATCAATAACCGCTTGTTCAGCCGCATATTGATGGTAGGTTGCCAGTTGATGATGTAAGCTACACCCTTTGGGGCCAAAACCCATATGATCGATGATGGTGGTGGTGCCACCGCAGGCCGCTGCACGGGTGCCGGTAAAAAAATCGTCACAACTACGTGCGAGCCCGGTATCAATATTGAAATGAGTATGGACATCAACGCCACCAGGCATCACATAACACGCTTTGGCTTGAATAACCTGGCAAGGTTCTGATGGGATAATATTGGGGCTAATTTGCTTGATAAGACCGTTTTCGATTAAAACATCACTGTGCTGTTGGCCATCAGCATTGACCACAATACCATCTTTGATCAGTAGATTCATGCGTAAGCTCCCTAATCAGCCCTAATGCAGCATCATTAGGGCTAACGAGTAAAAGGATTATTTTTTCAATTCAGATAGATAGGTTAACGGAATTGAAGCATACATTGCGGCGCAAGTAACCAGATGTTCTTTCCAGGTTTTTTCGTTGGGGGCATGGGCTTGCTCCTCTTTACCAGGACCAAATCCGATCACTGGAATACCATGACGCCCCATAATCGAGACCCCATTGGTTGAGAAAGTCCATTTATCTACCACCGGTTGGCTATGGAATAAGCCTTGCCAGGCTTTACTGAGGGTTTTTACCGTAATATGATCTTCTTCTACTTTCCAGGTAGGGAAATAGCATTCAGTTGGATAAACTAAACCAGTCCAGGAAGGGCGTTCATAGCGATACATGGAAACCGTGGCTTTGGCCTCCTTAACCGATGATAAGGCGCGGATCTCTTCTAATGCCCCTTGCCAGGTTTCACCCCAAGTTAATCGTCGATCAATTGAGATAGCACAGCTATCGGCGACCGCACAGCGGCTCGGCGAGGTATAAAAAATTTCCGACACAGTAAGTGTCCCTTTACCCAAGAACTCATCATTGCCTAACTGTTGGGCCAGTTGTTGGAGTTCCATCAATATCGGCCCCATTTTGAAGATGGCATTATCGCCACGTTCCGGCGCAGAGCCGTGGCAACTGATGCCTTGCACATCAACGCGAATTTCCATACGTCCACGTTGTCCACGATAAATTTGGCAATCTGTTGGTTCAGTGCTAACGACAAACTCGGGTTTTATACCTGATCCCTCGATGATATATTGCCAGCAGAGACCGTCACAATCCTCCTCTTGCACCGTACCGGTTACTAGCAGCGTGTATTGGTCATCCAGTCCGAGATCTTTGATAATTTTACCGGCATAAACCATTGCTGCCATACCGCCTTCTTGATCCGATGCGCCACGGCCACCGATAATATTTTCTGTCTCCATACCTTGATAGGGATCGAAAGACCAATTTTTAATATTGCCTATCCCGACCGTATCAATATGCGCATCCATCGCAATCAAATGAGGCCCATGACCAATATAACCAAGAATATTGCCCATTGGATCGATATCAATTTTATCAAAACCCACTTTTTCCATTTCTTGTTTAATGCGGTGGATAACCTTTTTTTCGTCACAACTTTCACTAGGAATGGCGATTATGTCCCGTAGAAAACGGCTCATGTCATCTTTATATTTTTTGGCGCTATCCAGAACTTTATCGAATGGAACTTGCTTAACCATGTTGTTTACTCCCGTTATAAATTCCTATTTTGCAGCAATCATAAGATGCGTTTTAAGGGTCGCGCCTTATGCTGATGTTGGGTGCTTGCCTTGCCAGACAACTTCGCGGTAGTGTTTGACGTCAGTATCCCCTTCGGTATTGATTAGCAATACAACAGCATCTTTGGTTAGAGCTAATTTTTTTCTTAACGCATCGCGTTGCGGGTGGTAATGCACTGCTGCCAATACCCCTAAACCGACCGCACCCGATTCACCGGAGATAATGCGCGGATCTTTTTGGTAAGGGTTACCCAGTACACGCATGCCTAGGGCAGCGACGGCATCTTGGCATGAGAGAAATTGTCGGGCGCAGTTACGTAGGACCGTCCAGCCGAGCGGATTGGGCTCACCACAGGCTAACCCTGCCATAATCGTAGGCATATCGCCATCAACATTGACGATCTCCCCTTTTATACCGGAACGATATAGACAGTTAGCTAACTCAGGTTCAGTGACGACTGAATGCAATTGGTTAGCACCATAGACATCAGCCAAATAACCAAGTACGCCACCGGCCATGGCACCCACGCCAGCTTGCAGAAAAACATGGCTTGGTCGGCTGATCCCCATTTGGTTCATTTGCTCCACCGCTTCATCGGCTAAAGTGGTATAGCCTTGCATGATCCAGGTAGGAATTTGGCTGTAACCGGGCCAGGCTGTGTCTTGAATAACTTGCCAACCATGCTTTTTGGCGGTTTCCATTGTCATGCGGACGGTATCGTCATAATTCATATCGGTGACGATACACTCGGCACCAAGCGCCAAAATATGCTCTACTCTCTCCTGGGCTGAGCCTTTTGGCATATAAATAACACTGTGCTGACCAAGTTGTTTGGCGGCCCAGGCAACACCACGCCCATGATTACCGTCCGTTGTAGTAGTAAAGGTTATTTTTTCTGTCAGACTGTGTTTTAACTTTTCAAAAGAGAAATTATCGATATTGATATGGTATTTTTCACACAATAATTGGGCGATAGCAGAGGTACTACCTAACATTTTAAACGCATTTAGACCAAAGCGTTGGGATTCATCTTTGACCAATATTTTGCCAACTTGAAACAGATCAGCCAATCCATCTAGCGAGTAGAGTGGTGTTGGTTGATAGTTGTCTATCTTTTGATGAAAAGTCCGCGCCTTACCTGCTTCTTTACGCGAAAACAAGTCAGATTTTTCACCAGTAAAGAAGCGATTTTGCGCGATATCTAACTTTAATGAGGAAATTGACATAGCCAACCTTATTTGTTCATAAAAATACTTTTATGCTATTAACAGCCAATAGATGGCCGGGCAGCAGCATTATTTAACGCGTTTGTCAGCGTCTTTTATTAATTGCTCGAGGATCAAATCAGGTTGAGCGAATTTTCGCGCCAGGATCATGGCGGAGATGATATAGGGTTTCCAGCTAGCTTCTTTATAAGTTGCAATGCGATATTTTTCGAATACACCTTCGGTGACTTCACCTTCACGGCAGGAAACGCCAGAGATATCTGCCGGTAAGCAGTGCATATAGAGTGCTTTGCCGTTGTGGGTAAGCGCCATCATCTCTTCAGTGCAGTGCCAGTTTTTATAATTTGCATTGTGCGCCAAGCAATGTTTTTCTAATGATTTTAAGCCATCATGATCATTGTTACGTAATAATGTGGTGCGTTGCTCCATCACTTTATATGGTGCCCAAGATTTAGGGTAAACAATGTCCGCATCTTGGAAAGCTTGTTCCATACTATTAACCTGACGGAAAGTTCCGCCTGATGCTTGGGCATTATTTTACGCGACGGCGACGACGTCTGGGATAAGTTCATAACCTTCAGGATGGGCTAATGTTACATCCATACCAAAACGCGTCATTAATCCAATAATACCTTGGGGGACGGATAGTGGTTTGCCGTAACTGGGTGAATAAGCCCAGGTCATGGCAATTTTTTTGCCTTTCAGATTTTCTAGCGAGCCAAAGTGTTCACGTAACCAGGCTAGATCAGCCATTGATTGGGTTGGATGGTCGATATCACATTGTAAATTAACTAATGCTGGCCGTTGTGGCAGTACACCTTGTTGATAGCCTTCATCCAATGCGTCACCGACTTCACGCATATAGGCATTACCTGCACCAAGATACATGTCATCTCGGATCCCAATCGCATCGGCACAAAACGAGATCATATTGGCAGTTTCACGTACTGTTTCACCATGGGCAATTTGCGATTTACCTTCGTCTAAATCTTGTTGGGTTAACCCTAACATATTTAATGCGGAAGCGTAGGAGAAACGGGTACGAGTGGAATTGTCGCGAAAGATAGAAATACCTAAGCCATTACGAAATACATTAGTTGCAATATTATCTGACCGCAGAGTTTTGAGTACGGCGGCAATATTTAGCACCTGAATTAACTCATCCTGACTTTGTTCCCAAGTCAACAAAAAATCTTTTTTGTGAAGGTTGGAGTGCAGTGCTTTGATATCCTTGAGCAATTTATTAATTGTTTTCATCATAAAATCCTAATTTAAAATAGCTAGTCAGATAGCGAATATGCTGAGCAGAACTAAGCCAAGGATCTGCATAAGCTATTGAAGAGATATCAATAAGCATGCCAATTTTTTTGCGTAAAAAAAGAAAGGATGGTGGGTAGACAATAGCGTGATAATAATCACAGAAAAGGATTATTAAGGTAAGGGAATGAAAGCAAACAATAAATTTTTGCGTTATTGCTAGTATTTCCAGATTGATATTTCATGTACTGTATAGATGATAACTCTATCATTAAGAAATGATTCTATCCTTAATCAGGATCGGAGGCTAAAAATGGCATCGTTTGGCAATATAATAAATAAAAAAATTAATTAAAAAATAACAGAGTTATCTTTATTAATATGCTTATTGGAATAATAAAAATACAATTAAATTACAATTTATAAATATAAATTTAATTTTTAATTATCGATATTTATTAATTCATAATGATAATTTTGATACAGAATTATCATTTTAATAATGAGCCTTGATATTTTACGATGGACTGTAATCGGGAAGAATCATTTTTCTATCATTTAGGCTATAGGAAGCGATGTGCGGTTATTTGCACATGCCCTATAGTTCATTAGTTACGATATTTGTTGTGTAATAAATTTAGAACATAAGGAAAATGATCATGTTGGGTGTAAGTTCTCAATCTGCTTTAATGCGGATCCAACCAACTATCCTGCGATTTACGAAAGTTCTTTCCCGTGTATTACAACTTGAAGTTGAAATTGTAGACGGTGCATTAAGACGAGTGGCTGGATCAGGGCCTTATGGAAAGTATTTAGGGCAGAAGCTGGAACGAAATTCGCGTTTGTTGCGTTACGTCATTCAAACTGGAAAAGAGAAGGTTGTCATTCAATCCCGCTTGGATCCAGTGTGTCACGATTGTGAAAATAAGGTAAATTGTAAGGAAAAAGCGTTTTTAGGCACACCGATATTTTTCCAGGATGTTTGTGTTGGGGTAATCAGTTTGGTGGCTTTTACTCATGAACAGCAGGAAAGAATTAAACATAATTTACATGAATTTTCTGAATATGTGCAGCATATTTCGACGATTTTTATTTCAAAATTATTAGACGAACAAAATGGTGTAAATCATACCAGCAAAGCATTAATGACCTTAATTGATAATATCGATCAAGGGGTTTTGATATTAAGTAGTCGGAATAAATTAAAATTTGCCAATGCTATTGCACTTAATATACTCAATCTAAATTATGAAAAAATGATCGGCAAGACATTTACCATTCGGCCGCTAATTTATCAGGAAAGTTTTACCGGTGGTCATATGCAATATGTGATCACTTGCGGAGATATATCAGAAATACTGACCGGACAACTGCATAATATACAGGATTATCAAATATTTTTGATAGCTTTTCATCAATTACCGCTTTATGCCAATTCTACATTTGAATCTGATGAACCCCAAATTGAGCATCTGGTTGGTGAGTCACCACTCATGCGTAAGTTGAAAAAATTGATTAGCCGTATTGCGCCTAGCCCTTCTAGTGTAATGATCACCGGTGAAAGTGGTACCGGTAAAGAGGTAGTAGCCAGAGCGATTCATAAATTAAGTCATCGTGGTAACAAAGCTTTTATTGCCATTAATTGTGCCGCTATCCCAGAACAACTACTGGAAAGTGAGTTATTTGGCTATGTGAAAGGGGCTTTTACCGGCGCTTCAACCAATGGGAAGCAAGGATTAATTCAGGCGGCTAACCAGGGAACACTGTTTTTAGATGAAGTCGGTGATATGCCACTGGTTATTCAGGCAAAATTATTGCGTGCAATTGAGGCGCGTGAAATTCAGCCGATTGGCGCCAGTAAAGCTATTCCGGTAGATATTCGGATTATTTCGGCCACCAATCAAAATCTGGAAAAATTTGTTCGGGAGGGCAAATTTCGCGAAGATCTCTATTACCGTTTGAATGTTATTCCTTTAGCTTTGCCGCCATTACGAGAGCGGCAGGGAGACTTGCTATTACTTATTCACTATTTTCTTAATCTCCATACTAAGCGCTTTGGCTGGTGTATCCAGGGATCTCACAAGAGGTGTTGGAGCGTCTCAAGGCTTATCACTGGCCAGGTAATTTACGTGAACTGAGTAATTTGATGGAATATTTGATTAATGTCACTTCTTCCGGCGATGTTATTGATGTGGCATTACTCCCTCCCAATTTGGTGAGTCATCGTAAAAATGATTTTAAGGTTGAGACAGTGGTTGTTCCTAATATCGAAATAAAGGAACAAGCTATTGATGGTGCGGTTGTGCTTGAAGATATGGAAAAACAGTTGATCCGTGAAGCCTTAAGCCGTTATGGCAGTAAAAAACAAGCAGCAAAAATGCTTGGCATTGGTATTGCTACTTTATACCATAAGATCAAACGCTATGAATTGACCTCTGGCTAGCGAAGAAGGGCGATGGTATGGATTTAAAAATACCATGCCCAGAGATAACTTATTCGCAATATTGAATAGCATCAACGATCATTTGGTAACCGGTACAGCGACATAGATTACCGGCTAATCCATGTCGTATTTGCTTAATCGTTAATGGCTTGGTGCGCGGTTTGGCTAAAAAAGCAGTGGTTGCCATAATTAGGCCAGGCGTACAGAAACCACATTGAACGGCACCGGTATTAGCATAGGCTTGTTGTATTTTTGATGCGATACCGTTAATTAATTCGCCTTCTACGGTGCGAATGGTTTTACCTTGTGCCCAGATAGCTAAGTAGAGGCAGCTATCGATGGCGATGTCATCGACGAGCACAGTACAGGCACCACATTCACCGACCTGGCAGCCTAATTTAACGCTAAGTAAGCCTTCTGCCCGTAACACCTCTGCCAGTGACATTGCTGGTGATAGAGTCAGTTGACGATGAACGCCATTAATATGACAATCGATCGTGGTTAACGTTTTGGCATTCATATAATTTTCCCTCCTGCGCGCATGACAGCTACATTTATGACTCGCTCGGTTAAAGTGTGGATCAGATGTAAGCGAAATTCTTTTTCCGCCCGCCATGATGTTCTTGGCGAAACATCGTGGCTCACCGCTTTACCAATCTTAACCAGCGTTTGCCGGGTGAGTGGTTGGCCGCGAGCAGCTTCTTCCGCATGCTTACAGCGTATCGGCGTTGGTGCAGCGACAGCAAAAGCTAGTTTGAGTTGTTGAAATTTCCCCTGTTTAATGTCACAAAGGGCAGAACAACCAATGGTGGCGATATCCATCGCATCGCGCATAGCATATTTGAAGCTGGCGGCACCTTTGTCGCGATAATTTTCAGCTTTAAAATGAAAAGCGGTTAAAATCTCATTGGTAGCTAATGCGACTTTTCCAGGCCCAGTATGAAAGCCATTAATTGAGGTATAACGGCTCCCTTCTGGTGAAGCAATTTCCAGTGTTGCATCGTAGATAAGGGATGGACAAGCGGAATCGGCGCTGGGTGCGCCATTACAAATATTACCAAGGAAGGTAGCGACATTGCGTATTTGCGGGCCAGCGATCATGCTAGCGGCTTCAACCAGCGCTGGAAGATGTTGCTGAGCAATTGGATGATTGATTAATTCATTGAAAGTCGTACCCGATGCAATACGAATATTACCCGCCTGATCACACTGTATACCGCGTAATTCTGGCAAATCATGAATATCAATAATATGCTCAAAGTGTGAATTAAGGTGATGTAATTGGATCAAAACATCTGTTCCACCGGCCAATAATCGAGCGGTAGGTTTTTTTTCTAACAAAGCTACCGCGTGAGAGATATTGTCAGCACGGTGATAATTTTTAATGTCATACATAAATCTAACCTCTTATCAGCCCGGCTTGAACAAATTCGCGAAACAATCTTTTCGGTGTCAGAGGGAGGGAGTTAATCGCAATACCTGTAGCCATTCGTAATGCATTACGGATGGCCGGCGCAGGCGAAATGATGGGCGGCTCGCCTAGTGATTTATGCCCGTATGCTGATTGTGGTTCATAGTTGTCGATAAAAACACATTCCAGTTCCGGTAGATCCAGCATGGTGGGCATTTTATAATCAAGTAAATTAGCATTGCGGACAATACCGCTTTTTTCATCAACGATCAGTTCTTCATATAGAGCCCAACCAATTCCCATTCCCATGCCACCATGGACTTGTCCTTCAGCCAGCTTAGGATTAAGAATGCGGCCAGAATCATGTAGGTTGAGAATACGATTGATAGTCACCTTACATAGTGGAATATCTACCGTTAAATCGACAAAAGTACAGCCAAATGCTGGCGGGTTATTGGTCGTTTTACAGGAAGATTCAGCAGAAAGTTGTCCCCCTAATTCTGGATTGTAAAAAGTATCCATCGCAACATCGGCAACCGTCATGAGAATTTTTTCTGTCTGGCTGAGAGATACAAGCTTGCCATTGATAATGGTGAAATCGCTCTCTGATTGACTGAGCATAATGGCAGCATGTTGAACAATTTTTTGCCGTAACGTCTGGGCGGCTTCTTGTAGTGCCGGTGCGGTGACATAACTTTGCCGCGAACTAAATGCACCAGGATCAAAGGGGGTTATATCGGTATCCTGAGTTGAAATAACATTGATCATATTAACAGGCATGCCCAATGTTTCTGCTACCATCTGGGCAAAAACCGTGTCTGAGCCTTGGCCTATTTCGGTGGCGCCTATTTGTACATTCACAATACCATCTTGATTTAATAGTAGGCGTGAACTGGCAATTTCAACCCCGGCAGGCCAGGTATTAGAGGTATAACTAAAACAGGCAACGCCAACACCACTACGAATATCACCGCTCATTTGTTGACAGGCCGCTTTACGCGTTTGCCAATTAAATAGTTCGCGTCCTTTGGTCAAACACTCAATTATGCCTGCACTTTGGATAATGGAGTGATTAATTGGGTGGCTGTCGCCGGTGCGAGCCGCGTTGATAAGTCGGATCTCTACCGGATCGATGCCTAACTTAGCTGCGGCATCATCAAGTAGTGATTCTAATGCAAAAGTAACTTGAGGAGCGCCATAACCACGCATAGCGCCAGCCGAGGGTAGATTGGTGTAACAGGTGGTCGCCTGGTAGCCAAATGCACTGCGCGGATATAAATAAGCAACTTTATTCGCGGCGGCACCAGCAATTGAGTGGCCATGTGAAGCATAAGCGCCAGTATTGGATAAGACATCCAATTGATATCCTTTTAATACTCCGTCGCTAGTGATGCCTAATTCAGCATCGATCCGAAAGGCGTGTCGGGTGCGTGAAGCATAAAAGCACTCTTCGCGCGAAAGCATCACTTTTACTGGCACACCACCCAGTTTTAGGGTTAAAAACGCGGCCATCGGTTCTTCTAATACGTCTTGTTTGTTACCAAAACCACCACCAACATGCGGCTTGATAACACGTATTTTAGACCATGACATATCCAGTGCTTGCGCAACGATACGACGTACAATATGTGGGATCTGAGTACTGGAGACGATAATAATACGAACGGATTGTTCCATCCAGGCAAAACTGGTAACACTCTCCATGTGACAATGTTGCACAATCGGGGTGGTAAAACGTCCGCTAAATTGATGTTGGCATTTTTCTATCGCTGATGCAGGTTCATTAGCGGTGATTTGAGTTTGTTTAAGTAGGTTGCCATTACTATGAATATTTATTGCATCAGCGGCTTTAGCTGCTTCCGGGCAGGTAATAACCGGCAATTCTTCATAGGTTATTTTTACCGCAGCAGCGGCTTTTTCTGCGGTGAGCTCATCCCGAGCGACAACAATAGCAATGCCATTACCAAAATGGCGTACATGGCGAGTTAACAATAAACGATCGGCTATATCGCGTTTTTTCGCATCAAGTGTCCAGGCATGTCCGGCAGTAGCGAAAGGGATCTGGGGAACATCCTGCCAGGTAAATATATTGACTACGCCAGGTAACGCTAATGCCTGACTATAGTCGATTTCAGCAACAAAGCCATGAGCGATGGTGCTGCGAACATATTTAGCGTAGAGCATGCCTACCATCGATATATCATCGGCATATTTTGCCCGCCCTGTTACTTTTGTCAGCGCATCGATACGCAAATAAGATAAGCCGAGTTGCATCTCCTCGAACTTTTCCTTTTTTTTTAACATTGCTATTTCTCCTGTTGAGAAAAATCAAACTGATCAATGTTAATACGCAATATGTATGCCATTGTGTAAATTGAGCTTATTACAGAGATAAGATTGAGAGGCAGATAAAACTCTAGGCTAAATTTTGTTAGATTAATAAGATAAAGCGCTGATAAGATAATGACAGCATTTTCATATTGAGAAAGAAAGTATTATTTTGATAATTTTTTCATCGTCTATTATTTTATTTGTCAATTAATAAATATTAAATCACTTGGTTATATTTTAATGAATTTATTCTAGATTAATGCATTGTAATTAATTTGTTATTATTACTGCAAGGTTGCTTGAATTATTTTATTTATTATTTGCTATTGTGTTCGCTGAAAATATTTTTTATTAAAATTGATTAAATGATAATTTATAGTGAAATATTATTAGAGAAACGACATTTTATTAGAAATAGATCAAAGAATATAACAATAACAATTTTATTATATTAATTAAAATTAAAACGATAAGGATGAAGGTTTTGATTAAAATCAATCAATTTAATAAGAAGATAGCAAATAAAATATTATTGAATGATATTAATCTAAATATCCACCAGGGTGAGATCCATGCCTTATTAGGTGCCAGTGGTGCAGGTAAATCGACTTTATTACATTGTATAAATGGTTTAGAACTTAACGGATGTAATGGTAAACTTGAATGTAATAATATTAATGTTATGAACTTATCCGGTTTATCTTTACGTCGTTATAGAAAAAATATTGGCATGATTTTTCAAGATTTTGCCTTAATGCAAAGAAAAACGGTTATTGAAAATATTATGCTACCAATGCAATGTTGGAATATTGCCCCCGCTATAAGAGATAGACGCGCAAAAGAGCTGCTGGAATTAGTTGGCTTAGAAGATAGGTCGCAATATCGACCAGCAGCATTATCTGGTGGTCAACAGCAACGAGTGGCAATCGCTCGGGCTCTCGCCTTACAGCCAAAGGTGGTATTATGCGATGAGGCAACTTCAGCTTTAGATCCTGTTACTAGCCATGCTTTACTTGAGCTTATTAAACGTATTAATCGTGTTTTGAATGTGACTATTGTTATGGTTACTCACCAATTAGACATAGCGAAACGTATTTGTAACAGTATGTCGATTATTGAAAATGGAAAAATTACGCTATCGGGAATAACAAAAAATATTTTTGTCACTGAACCGCCTGCATTAAGACGACTTGTTGGGCTTGAAAATATTGACATAAAACCTGGTGAAACCGGCTTTAAATTAATGATAGCGGATCATAGTAATGACGGATCCATTATTATTGATTTGTTCAATATTATTGGTAAAAATTTTAAAATGCTGTATTTGCGCTCAGAATATTTATTAAACGAATTGATTCATTTTTATTATCTGTCAATAAAAAATGAATTTTGTCATAAAGCTAAAGATTTTTTTACCATCAATGATATCTGTTTTAATACCATAAATTAACAATTTTATATTATTTGACTATTATGCAGGTCGAAAATATGTTTCTTAATATTAAAACCACCCAAGTTTTCGATTATCTACCGTTAATTATTATTCCTGCCATATTAGCAACATTAAAAATGTTATTTTTGTCGTTGATATTAGGTTTAATTATCGGTTTTTTTATTGGTGTTTTTCTGGTTTTATTTTCACCTGATGGGTTAATGCCAAAAAAAATTATCTATCATTCTCTTAATGGTTTGGTCAATTTTGTCCGCTCCTTTCCGGTTATTATTTTAATTGTTGCACTTATTCCATTCACCCGTTTCATTATTGGTACATCTGTCGGTTGGCAAGCGGCAGTTGTACCTTTAACCATATCGGCATTTTGTGCGATTGCCAGATTAATTGAGAATTCATTACTTGAAGTTGATAAAAAAGTTATTCTGGCAGCAAAATCTTTTGGCGCCAGCAATCGGCAAATTATCTTTAATGTCATGTTGATTGAGGCTTTACCTGCCATTTTTTCCAATCTGGTTTTTTCATCAATTCAAGTATTGGCAAACACCACTCTAGCCGGCGCGGTTGGTGCGGGTGGATTAGGGGCGATGGCCCTCACTTTTGGTTATCAACGTTTTGATGAGATGATGATGTATTCGATAGTGTTAGTTTTAACGATTTTGGTCTTTATTATACAAAGTGTCGGTAGTCATCTTTATAAAAAATTAAAATAATGTTTTATATTGAAAATTATAGTTAAGGAAGGTTTTGTGAATACACAAAATATGTGGCTGGAAGCGATGCTTGATCTTGCACGTCAGCCTGTTGGTATTCGTTTTTTATATAATGATGAGCTGTATAACCGCTGTGAAACAGCAGAAGCTTCAGCGCCTTTACCCTACTGTTTGGCAGTAAGAAATGCGTCGCTTGGTACAGCTTGTAAACTTAATATCAAAAAAATGGCGTGCCTGTCAGGCGCGCGAGCGCTGGGTGTTTTAAAATCGGAAGAAGATATTGTTAGCCTTAATGATATTAGTTCCGGCCATCGAAGTTACCAAATGGGACTCTATGCTAATTATGCCATTAGCCATCAAGTTGCTAAGGATATGGTATATTGTCAGCATCAGGTCCAAGGCATTGAAATTAAACCTCTCTCTTTATATACGGCATCCCAACCCGACGTGGTGATTATTGTCACTAATTCTTTAAATATGATGCGGATCGTGCAAGGATATGCTTATCATTTTGGTCAATTAAAGGATACTAAAGTTACTGGTAATCAAGCTATATGCCAAGAGTGTACCTCTTATCCCTTTGAGCGGGATCAGGTTAATTTCTCCTTTCTATGCTCTGGCACGCGTCATGTGGCAAAGTGGCATGATGATGAGATCAGTATCGGTATTCCTTTTCATTATCTCGATAAGATTATTGATGGCATTTGTCAAACGGCCAATCCAATGGATAGCAATAAAGCAAAAAAATTGATATTGCAGAAAGCCGCTAAGTATGGATTGTCTAATCAAATAGATATAAAGCTAGGTAATAACTATTACACGGGTGGCTATGGTACCTTGGAATACCATAGACGCAAAAATAATCAAATTATAAAATAGTCTTGCTAAGAGAATTTACAATGAAGAAATTCATTTATACGTTGATTTCAATAGTTATTGTTTTGTTTATATCAGGTCGTTATCTTGCATCAATAGTGAAAGATTCTGATACCCATAACCTATTAAAAAAACGAATCGGCTGTAGCGGAATTTTGTGTGATATTGTCGATTTTAGCGCCGGCGTGATGGCCGAACACGGTATTCAAACTGAACGTGTTTTTATGGATAATGCCGTTAATATTTTACATGCCGTGAATGATGGTAGTGTGGATGCCGGGTTAGGGGTACATGAAAAGTTTTTAGCCTACTTTAACGAAAAAAATAATGCCAATTTGGTAATGGTTAAACCCTATCCATTCACAACTGGGATTGGGTTATATTCAGAAAAATACCACTCGCTGGCGGATTTTCCTGTCGGCGCTAAAATTGCCATTATGAATGATGCCATGAATATGGATCGCGCGCTAACCATGCTGCAACAGGCCGGTTTAATTATATTGGATGCCAATAAAAAAAGTAATTACAGTCTGTTGGATATTATAGAGAATCCGCGCAAAATTACTTTTATCGACGTAGATCAAACACAAACCGTAAGCGCGTTACCGGATTTGGATGGGGCAGTGGCTTTTTTCACTCATATCTATAATGCCGGCAAACAGGTGAATTCCTATATCATTCGTGATAAAGATGCTCAGCAATTTCCAATAGGATTTGTGGTTAAAAGTGAGAATGCTAAGCTACAGTGGGCAAAACTTCTCGCTGACAGTGTACGTACCCAGTCAGTGCGAGTAAGCGTACAAAATAATTTTAATGGTGTATTCGATTATTACTAATATTCAAATCGTGGGTTTGGTGTAGTGATATCTGTTATTGGTTTTTAACTAACAGTATAAATAATATCAACGCAATGACTGATTTATAGTTTCAATCATCGCCGATGGCCAATTTAAATTGGCCATGATTTCTTTCTTTTGCGCATTGCTCTACTAGTAAAACCAATCTGGTAAATCAGCTAGCGCTTAAAAGTAGGTGGGTAATTCGGTTATCAACTGGTAGGTTGTTGGAAATTTTTTAGCCATATCTGCCTCATTTAAACGCATTCTACTTTGGTAGTTAATAAATAAATTCATATGGTGTTGGTTAATAAAAATATCCTTACCACTAAAATTAGGCGCTGCTAACATGGTTAATTCCGACCATTTCTTATTTTGACTTTCATTGCCTACTTTCCGCTCAGCAGAAAAATAGTCTCTTATGGTGTAGACATTTTTTCTCATCAGCTGATATTTGGGCAGATCAGCTAACATGATATCGTAATATTGTAACATTGCTTCATCAGTCAGAGAGAGGGTATTATTAAGTTTTACTCCCCAAGATATTAATTGTTTTTCCACTAAACAACGCACGATTCTGCCTGGCTCGGTAAAATCTGTTGGCAGTTTTTTTACCCCATCACCGGTTTCTGACGCATTACCCACCACCGTAGCATGGCGTCCGGGCATAGCATAAATCGCAATTTTACCGCGCACGTCTAAATTATTGGGCATGACGGGGGTGAAACCCAGCGAGGCTTCATGGCGTGCATAGACAACATAATAGTCGTGGACATTGGATTTAATCTTAGTGCGATGTTCAGCAAACTGAAGTAAACCTGGTACGGGATCGATGGCAAATATATTAACCTTGATATGACATAATTTAGGATCTTTAGCCATTGCATTTGCCATCATATGGCAGGTTACCCCGCCGCGACTCCAGCCGACCAAATTGACGACTTCGATGGGTTGGCTATTGGTGGTTCGGATTTGGAACTGTTTTTTTTGCGCGATATAGCCTGGTTGTTGGGCAAAGAATGAAGGATCAGCTTTCAGCACAGCTAGCGCATGTGCTACGTTATTTTCCCATCCTTTGCCAAGCAACTGTCCCATAATATTATGGTGATTACCAGGTTTTACCCATTTTTCCTTTTCTTGTAAATTTCCACTACCCGGGCCATCGACAATGGTCCAACTATAAAATTCTTGTGCAGCCATATTTTTTGCTAAAGTGGAAATTAATTCACCTTCATGAAAGAACCAGGCACTATTTTTATCTTTATCCTCGAGGACAGTATTGGGTGTACTGTCGTTGCGATTTGAACCAGTACCGCAAAAAAATAGGGTAAATATAGACATTTTTTATCCTGTATCAGTCAATATGAGATCATCATGATGGTCATCCACGGCAGATAAAGATGCCCATCAGCGCAATATAAACAAATCATTAATTCTAATGAGCAAGGTCTGGTCGCTAGCCATATTTCGCAAAATACATTTTGTCATTCTTAAGAATGGCTTTTACTGCGAGATTGCTTGTTCTATTTAATAACTATTCGAATACATGACAAATATATTGGCTCTAGGACGCCATGGTTTAACAACCTTATTCTGCTATAAGTTTTAAACTAGAATGAAAATTTTTTGTTAATGATTATTTAGCTGAAATACATTTAACCCCATGTTGGAAATAGCTGTGTATTAAGTCACCTGTTGGCAAATAATGGTTGAATTAGGTCGAAATGTAACGTTAAGGGTTAACATATCAATTTGTTGCGGTTGACTAATGACATACCAACGTGAGTGGCTGTAAAACATAAAATTAAAGGCATTCGGGTGGATAGGTGTGCCATATTCGGCAAAACTGAATGTATGAATGAGTTGATTGTCACTGGTAATTGCCAGAATAAAAGCGTTTATTTTTTTATTATTAGGATGTTGATTATGAAAAACACGAATAAAGTCTTTACTGATTGGCGAATTTCCTACATCTAATGAACAACCGTTCATTGCTGGCGTAAAAATAAAGTTGTGTTTAGGATTAATACGCGGAACATCTACGAAGCCAGAATATTCTGTTCCTTGATTAAATGGGCACCAATAAGCATTAATGGCACTGCCGTTAGTTGAGTGCTGATTGGATAATGCTAATTCAAATGCATTTTGCTGTTTATTATGAATTTGTAAATCGAACGATGCTTCTTTAATTGCATCACACATTTGGATCCGTTGTTGTTGTTCGAATGTACCGGCAGAAGATACGGCTCTTTGAAACCAAATAATGTTGTTTATTGTGTTATTAGCGATAAACTCTCGGGGGTTAGCTTTAAATTGGTCGTTATAGTTAGGCATTGCCAGTTCCTATTTATCTTTTTGGGTTTTTGTACTTAAATAAAAAGATATTTCTGCTGTCCTAATAATTGCAAAACTCTACAACAGATAATGTGCATATAGTAAAGTTATTAGTCTTAAATAGTTATAACCAACATCCTTTTTACGGTTATTTAGTTATATAATTCTATTATTAATTTGCTAATATTTTATTATGTGTCTCCATTATATTTATTTAGCTATTATTGGTGGTAAACAATATTATTTCTCCCAGCTGGAGAAAATATATCGTTATTGGTTTTTTTATTATGATTTATTAACAACAATAATTTATAAAATTATTATTGGCATTTAACTATAAGGTGTAATTTAAAAATTGTACTGTCTTTTTAATGCCTAAGATAATTATATTTAATTATTTTTGACTAGTCAGAAATGACTTTTTTTTGTTCATGTGACTAGTACGAAAATAGAAGTGCTATTATTTTAATTTTTATTTAAAAAACAATTTGTTATTTGTTTTTTGCTTTTTTTGTGGTGATCAAAATTATTGTTTGTAATTACAGAATATGCGATCTTCTGAACTAAAGAGTTAATTGATAAATAAAATTAAATGAGAAAGTTTTTGCTAAGAATTATATCTATGAAATAAGAAATAATTAATTTATCACTTTTTTGCTTTTATCTGGTGGTGTATCCATATCCTATCCACCTCCCAATATTTATATTTATGGTAATAGCACAATGAATACACAACATAAACTTAATAGAGTCAGGCCACCTCGCGTTCAGATTACTTATGATGTTGAACTGGGTGGTGATGTGGAAGAAAAAGAATTGCCTTTGGTCATTGGTGTGATTGGTCAATTTTCCGAACAAGCATTACCAATGCGTGAACGAAGTTTTATGCATATTGATAAAGATAATTTTAATGCCGTTATGGAAGGTTTGACACCATCACTTTCCCTGCAAGTAGAAAGTGTTTTACCGGAAACTGAAGGTTATCTGAATGTCGATTTGCAATTTAAATCGATAGCAGACTTTTCGCCAGAAAGTCTAGCGCAGCAAATAGAGCCCTTACGCCAATTATTAGAAATTCGCAGTAAATTAAGTGATTTAAAAGGGCGGGCGCTGAGTAATGAAAAACTGCGCGATCGCTTAGCCGAAATTATGACTGAGCATCAACAAAAGGCTTCTTCAACCGGTCAACCTGAAGTCGAGCAGAAGGCAGATGGTGCAGCGCCAAAGACAGATGCACCGCAAACTGATCAAGGGGAGAAATAAACGCAATGGAACAGCAACCACAAGAACAAGGTACACAACCGCAAACGGCAGTTAGTGGCGATTTACTGGAACAAATTATTGATGCGACGCAAGCAGTAAGGCGAGATGCAGATCGTTCACGAGTAAAGGAGCAGTTAGGCCACTTTCTGTCTGAAGTCACTGCCGGTTCTTTAGTTGTTTCCGGTGATTTGATTGACAGTATCGAAGTTCGTATTGCCGCGATTGATGAAATTTTATCTGCTCAATTGAGTAAGGTTTTACACCATGCTGAATTTCAACGATTAGAGTCTTCTTGGACTGGGCTAAAAGGACTATTGGATAAGAGTGAAACGGATAATACGCGTATTCTGATGCTTAATGCCACCAAGGCTGAGCTAGTCAAAGATTTTAAATCGGCCGCGGATTTTGATCAATCGATGCTGTTTAAGAGTGTGTATGAAAATGTATATGGTACTTTTGGTGGTGAACCTTTCTCAGCCTTTGTCGGTGATTTCGAATTTGATAACACGCCGGAAGATTTGTATCTATTAGAACAGATATCTCATGTTGCCGCTGCCGCGCATGCGCCATTTCTCAGTGCGGCCAATGCTGGCATGATTGGTTTGAATGATTTCAGTGAATTACCCCGTCCCCGTGATCTGTCAAAACTGCTGGAGACATCGGACTATTTGCGATGGAAACGTTTTCGCGATTCTGATGATTCCCGCTATGTGGGATTAACTATACCTCATGTAATTGGTCGATTGCCTTATGGGGCAAAGACCGTTCCAGTTGAGCAATTCTGTTTTGAAGAACAAATTGAAGAAGATAATAACAATAGTTATTTATGGGTCAATGCTGCCTATTCACTAGCTGGATGTATGGTAAAAGCATTTGAGCAATATGGTTGGTGTGCAGCTATTCGGGGCATTGAAGGTGGTGGATTAGTTGAGGCATTACCAACTCATCATTACGTTTCGGTGACCGGTGAGAAAAAATTACAGTGTCCGACCGAAGTTGCTATCTCCGATCGACGTGAAAAAGAGTTAGCCGAAATGGGTTTTATTCCTTTGGTCTATTACAAAGGAACGGATTATGCCGCTTTTTTCTCAGTTCAATCACCGAATAAACCAAGAAAGTATAAAACCGAATTAGCCAATGCCAATTCTAAGTTATCCACGCAATTGCAGTACATCATGACGACGTCGCGTTTTGCGCATTATTTGAAAGTCATTGTGCGCGATAAAGTGGGCAGTTTTATGTCACGTACTGAGTGTCAGACTTATCTACAAAACTGGATCAACCAATATATTGTCGGCTCCGATACTGTTGGTGCTGAAATTAAAGCGAGTCATCCATTGCGTGAAGCCAGGATTGAAGTACTTGAAGTACCTGGTTCACCAGGAACTTACCGCGCAGTGGCTTATTTACGTCCGCATTTCCAATTGGAAGGTTTAAGCATGTCATTGCGTTTAGTCGCTGATTTGCCGCCATCATCTGCTGCATAAGTATTTTTTAATAATAAAGTGAAGGGAGTTATTTGTTATGAGTACAGGTATTTTCTTAAATCTAGGTGATATTAAAGGCGAGAGTACAGATAAGAATCATAAAGATTGGCTTGAATTGCGCAGTGTTAATTTTGGTATTTCTAACAATGCCCAGATCGCTTCGAGTGGGGTAAGAAAACTGAATAAAGGAACGGCAAATTTTAGCTATATACATTGTACTAAAGTCATGGATGTTAGCTCAATAAAATTATTGTCTGCCGTTGCACAGGGTAATTTCCTAAAAAATGTCAAGCTCAGTATTTGTACCATGTTTGAGAACGAACTTCATCCGTATGCGGAATTGGAAATGGATGAATGCATGATCTCAAGTATTTCTGAGAATGCAGAAAAAGAAGGCGGCTATCCCTATGAGAGTTTTACGATTGTATTCTCTAAAATCAAATGGACATTCACACCACTGAATGCTGATGGTAAGAAAGGTAATAAGGTAGGGCCAGAAGGTTGGGATCTACTGCAAAATACTAAACAGTAATTTTCACTGCCACTTGAATTAAACAAGTTGCGGGCTCACAACAGCGGCAACTTGTTATCTAACTAAGAAGCTTTTTTTTCTCATCGGGAGGGGGACATAAATGCAAGCACAAGCCATACCATCGTTCTTATATCGTTTACATTATGATTTCCCGCATGAGGAAGAATTTGAGACAAAATATAATCAGCGACAAGCTGCGATTGATTCGTTGGTCTCTGATTTAAATATGTTATTTTCATCTCGCCCCTTGTCAGGCAGCTTAGATGTTTATGATGAACTTGAACGTTCAATATTAAATTATGGCGTGATTGACGTGGTTGACGTCGATATTCTAAATGATGATCGCATTGAATTACTGAGAAAAAATATTTATCAATCGCTAGTGCTATTTGAACCGCGCTTACAAGACATAACCATAAAATTACAAAACAATTCACCGGAAAATATTGTTTTTTGGGTGCAAGGACTATTTTGGGGCCAGCGCATCGTTTTTTCTGTCACCTGGAGTAGTGTGGCTTATAGCTACTCTGTTTTTGGGAGGAATAACAATTTCATGTTACTACCACAAAAAACCTTAGACTATTATAACCGCGAGTTAAGTTATCTAAGAAAATATGGGGTGGCTTTTGCGCGTCGTTTTCCTAAAATTGCGCGTCGATTAGGGCTAGCTGAAGGCATTTCTGAAGATCCACATGTTGAACGTCTGGTGGAATCTTTTGCTTTTTTAACAGCGCGTATTCATCAGAAGATTGATGAAGATATGCCTGAATTGAATAATGCCATGATGGAGATATTAGCGCCCCAATTTATGCGCCAAGTGCCGTCCGTCTCTTTAGTACAATTTCAGCCTGAGCCTGCCACTTCTGGTATAACGGGCGTTTTATCGGTTCCTCGCCACAGTTTTTTAACTTCTAAGCCAGTCGGTGATGTGCTCTGCCGTTTCCGTACGGTTTATCCAGTAGAAATCTTACCTATCGATTTATGTGAAGCATCACTTAAACAAGATCCCTATGATCGCAATTTTATATTAACGTTACGTTTTATCACCTGGCCAGGTGCCCAGTTTCAAGCGCAATCTATCCGTTTATATTTACATGGCACGCCAGTAATTACGCATAGTTTATATGAGCTTTTATTATCCCAGGTTGATGAATGGCAATGTTATGTTGATCAACAAGCGGTTGTAACAACCGCCGATAGCATTCAAGCAATAGGTTTTGAAGAAGCAGACTGCCTCTGTGCGGATGATATGGCTATCAGCCCTGTTCATCATTTATTACGTGACTATTTTAGCTTAATAGAAAGATTTTTATTTATCGAATTACCGCTACCGAAATGGGAGTTATTGTCTGGTGAGTTTCACTATCGTTTTCGGTTAAAAGATTGTCACACTTTACGTCGCCTTGAGCGCAATTGTGACAAAGTTAATGTAGAAACATTTCGTATGAATTGTAGTCCGATAGTAAATTTATTTCCTCATCAGGCTGAGCCACTGACCTTATCGGATAGCGAAAGTGAATATCTTATTCAGCCTGATGCGCGCCGTCCTTTAAGTATGGAAGTTTACACTATTCGGTCGGTAGAAGTTTTTCAGCGCAGCAAAGAAAAAGAACATAACAGCAGCATAAAAGTAAAGGCGCTATTTGGTATTGAGCATCATGAAGAGCGGGGAGTCCCATCTTTATATTGGCAGACCACTCAAAGAGCCTCAATGCTGCCAAATGATCAAGGTATTAATACCTTCATTGGTTTTGCCGATTTGCGTGGTAAGCGTCATATTCCGGCGGTAGATGTGGTGATGTTAAAAATTATGTGCACTAATCGCGATTTAGCACAGAAATTAAGTAACGGTAATTCAGAGGGTGATTTTGATGCTGAGTTTGCGTTACCCGGCGTAAAAGTTAGCGGATTAATTCGCCCCCGACCGCCATTACGCCCACAATTAGATGCTGCGCAAAATTGGCGGATGGTGGCGCAACTCAACCTTAATCATATGTTGCTTGAACAGGATGATAGTGGGCAACGACTACGAGAAACACTCGAGTTATATAATGTACAGAATGATATGGCAGTATCGCGTTTGATCGCGTTACTGAGTCGTATCACGATTAATCCCCTATCTGTCAGGTTAGATCCGGCTGATCCCTACTCGTTTGCTAAAGGTCTAGAGGTAACGCTGACATTCCAACCGCAAGCCGAAGAGTTTGTTGATTTTTATCTCTTTTGCTGTGTGTTAGAAAGATTTATTGCGCTGTATGCACCAATCAATGGTTTTACCCAAGTTGTTACTTGCTTATCTGGTGTTGCTCATAGTGTCAAGCGTTGGCCCAGGCGTTGCGGAAGAGTGGTATGGCTATGACTTTTTCCCTGCTTGGTGGCAGTTTTTACCAAAATGTACGTCGTCTATTGAGTAAGTGTCTGAGAAAAGGACGTCAGGTGAGTGTACCTGATGATGTGGTACGTTTTGAATCGGTATTGACCTTAGATGCACCAGAGCGAGAAGTGGAAAGTGTTACAGTTGATGAGTCGATGGCAGAAGAGACAACTTATTGTATGGCCGTCAACCATTTTGGTTTATTGGGCACCCATGGCGCTTTGCCGTTACGTTATACCGAATGGTTGATTGATCGGCGTTATCGTTATGGTGATGATTCGGCTAAAGCCTTTCTTGATGTTTTCAATCATCGCCTGTTGAGTTTACGTTTTCAAGTCTGGCAGAAATATCGCTTATATGTCAATGCTGAGTTAAATACTAAGCGGCAGCTACCCGCCGTTATTACTGCGGTAACCGGCCTATCTGCTGAACAAATGGCCTCTTTACCGGCGGCAGACATGAGCGGCTTATTGTCAACATCCGTACGTTCACTAGTCAATTTAGAACGGTTGCTGCAACGTGAATTTCAACTTGCGGTTAAAATTCAGCCATTTTATGGCCGTTGGCGGAAGGTGGCGAGTGAATATCAGGCTATTTTAGGGGGTTGCCGTTTAGGCGAAGCCCCAGTGATAGGACAGTATTTTTACGATATTCAATCCCATTTTTTGATCCAATTTACCTGCTCAAAACCTCAGCAATGGGAAAAGTTACTGTCAAATAGCGATGTTTATAGTCAGTTGAATCAGCGGGTGGGTTTATTCACCGGCGGTATATTAAGCTTTTCTTTAGAACTGTTAGTGGCTTTTAAGGGGTCGAGAATAACATTAGATGGTCAATTTTATTTAGGGAGACATGGTTATCTGGGAAATGAGGCTCGATCAGCAGCGACCAGACTTTATATAACACCGATAAATTAAAACAGAATATTATGTTATTAGCTCAAAATAATCGATATTTACGGTTGCTTGGCGCCATGGGTGATAGTGCCGCTTTAAGTAAAGTTGAAGGCGCAGAGTATTTATCTCGCCCCTATTTATTCACGCTAGAGCTTTATTCAGACAAAAAATTTGCTGATTTGCAAAGTTATGTTGGTCAACCGCAGGGATTAAGGATTGGTGATAAGCGAGATGCCCGTTTTATCCATGGTGTGATAACCAAACTACAGCAAAGTGGTCACAATGAAGCACTTTATCGTTATAAAGTGCAGCTAGAGCCGTGGTTAGTTTTGTTAATGAGTACGCTCAATTCACGTGTGTATCAGGACATTAATGTGCCGGATATGGTATGCGATATATTAAAAAAACGCGGTTTTAGCGATGTACGTTTAAATTTGAGTTATTCATATCCAAAACGTGAATTTTGTATGCAATACCGCGAGTCGGATTTTGATTTTATTACGCGCCAATTAGCCTCGGTGGGTATTTTTTATTACTTCAGTCATGAAAAAGATAAGCATCTATTAGTGTTGGCTGATCATCCTAGCGCCTTTGCGCGCGCGCCTTTAGCAACATTGCCCTATCAAACATTAAGTGGTCAGCCCCAATTTATGGGATTGCGCGCCTGGCGTGCTAGTCGCAAGGTGATCCCGGCTAGTGTAGAAATGAGCGGTTACAATATTAAAAATGCTGTACCGGTGTTTGCTAGCGCTAAAGCTCGTGGTGACTACGCCGCCAATGCTAGGCTCTCAATCTATGATTTTGCTGGGCTTGAACAACAGCAACAATTAAATGCCTGCGCCGCTTTATATATGGAGCAGTGGGAATCGCAAGCGGGTTATCTAGAAGCAATGAATAGCTATCCGGCCTTGCAAGTTGGTCAGAGATTTACCCTACAAGGGGATCCGGCTGTTAATGGTAACTATGCCGTTAGCGGACAACAGTTAGTAGCAGAAAGTAATCTGGATAGTCATGAACGACAATTTTCATCGCGAGTCACTCTTTTGCCGGCAGATAAAGCCTGGCGCCCTTCATTAACCAAAAAACGACCCAGTATTGCGGGAGTATTATCTGCTCAGGTGGTTGGCCCTGCCCAGGAGGAGATCCATGTTGATGAAATGGGCCGAATAAAGCTTCAGTTCCATTGGGACAAAGAACATAAGAAAGATGATAACAGTTCGTGCTGGATCCGCGTTAGTCAATTGGGTAATGGTGTTCGCTTTGGTACGCAATTCCTACCTCGTGTTGGTAGTGAAGTATTAGTCAGTTTTGTGGATGGTGATCCTGATTATCCGATTGTGGTAGGCACGGTGATGAATGGCGCCAAAATGCCTCCTTTTTCCTTACCTAAGCAAAAAAACCAAAGTGGTCTAACCACAAGAAGCAGTCGAAAAGGCAATGTTGAGCAGGGACATCAATTATGTTTTGAGGATAAAAAAGGCGAAGAATTTATTTTAATTCATTCACAAAAAGATTTGCAATGGCAAGCGAATAACGATTTATCCGCAGTTATTGAGCGAGTTGTGCGATGGGAGATCAAAGGAAAACAGGATGTTTTAATTGATAAAGGCAACGATAGCTTAACGTTAAGCAAAGGTAATAAAAATCACACGCTCAATAAAGGAAACTTTGTCACATTACTTAATAGTGGCAATTACAGTTTGAATGCCAAAAGTGGCAAAGTCGCCATCTCGGCAGGCCAAACTTGCACGATTACTGCCAAACAGAAGATTGAGTTGCGTGTGGGAAACAGTTCATTATCAATTACCCCTGCCGGTATCACCGTGAAGGGGCCGGTAATCAATATAAAAAGTGACGGGATGCTAAAAATGACGGCCGCTAGCACCACAGTGGAAGGGACCGGAATGTTAACGCTGAAAAGTAATGGTATGACAAAACTCAGCGGTCTGGTGGTACAGATTAGTGCTTCAACCATGGCGATGTTAAAAGGGTTATTGACCAAAATTGGTTAATAGCACGGTGGGTTAATATTAGGGAGCCATCATGGTAAAGCTAAAACACTGTCAATTATCGCCTTTAGCGGAGCAAATATTGCAGCCATTTGCTCCGCATAATCAAAATTTACAGGCTTTACGTGAAGATGCCGCATGGACCGATATGGTGTTTTATACCGTGTTTATGCTGCCATATCGTCAGGCGCTCGATTTGGCTCTGGCATTTATTGGCCATGTTTATGAACGTGAGTTGGTACAAGAACAGAGAATATTATTACAACATGCCAGAGATTGGCGCTCACGGGGTGGCGATCAACTCCGTCATCAATTATTTGAACAAGCAGAGGCGATAGGGTTTGATAATCCGATTGCCGGGCTGGTACTGTCCATTTTCCTTAGTGAAGGGAGTGTCACTGCGCCTGACTTGGAAGTTGTCACTGCTTCCCCATGGCAGGCAACGCAAGCGTTAGCCAGTGTTCTGTGTCTGATCATCCATTTTTACAGCCATGATAACGTGTTGCAGGATAAATATGTCGAGCAATTTTTTACCCTAGCTCAACGATATTTGATCCAATTGACGCCTGATACTGATCTCGGTCGGAAAAACTATTTGTATCAGGAAACGACTATATAAGGAGAATAATTGATGCCAATGATGCCTGCTGCAAGAACGGGTGATTTGCATGTTTGCCCCATGGTTTCACCCGCAGTACCGCCGATCCCGCATGTTGGTGGCCCTATTATCCCCCCGGGAGTACCGACCGTCTTGATCGGTGGTTTACCGGCCGCCACCATGGGGTCAATGTTAGTCTGTGTTGGACCGCCAGATACTATTGTGATGGGCAGTTTAACGGTATTGATTGGTGGTCGCCCGGCGGCTCGATTAGGTGATCTGTGTGCCCATGGTGGCGTTATTACCACCGGTTACCCCTTGGTCATTATTGCTTAATGGAGAGAAACATGGAGCTGACAGTATTTGACTTTGATCGCTTGATGTTGAGGCTCTCTGATGAATTACCGGCAGGAGAAAATATTGAATACCAGCCGATATTTGAGCAGATAAATCAGGCGCGAGAAAGTGATGATGATCTACAGCTAGAAGATATGTGGTCTTGTGAAGTGCGGCAAACTGATTGGCGTCAAGTGTCGCTGCTTTGTACTGAAGTATTGGAAAAGCATAGTAAAGATTTACAAATAGCCTGCTGGTTAACCCAAGCACAAGCTAAATTGCATGGTTTGGCGGGGATGGCGACGGGTATTGCATTAATTAGCCGTTTATGTGAAACATTTTGGCCGACACTTTGGCCTAAATTGGATGAAGAAGAAGGTGGCTACCGGGCGGATATCCGACTAGCGCGCTTAAATTGGTTAGACAATCGTTTAAGTCACCTATTGCAAGATTGGCCACTGACTGATGACGGTAGGCTGAATGTTAGGCAGTGGACTCGAGTACAACATTATGAACATACTATTGCCGTTAATGCTGAACTTAGAAAACCCCTCCAGGATGATGGCTATTTTGGTATTGCAGATTGTGAAGAGAGTATTCGCCATACGTCGTCATCCCATGTCAATCATCTGCAAGAGCAAATTCAGACGTTACAAACTTCGCTGCTGACGTTACAGACCATATTGAAAAATTTTTGTGGTGAAAATGTCATTGTTATGAGTGATAGCTTACACCAGGTAGAGGAAATGCAGGGTTTATATTTGCTCTATAGCCTGTTTTCTATTTTCCCGGTGTGAAGTGGCGTGATTGAGCGATGGGCTAGCCAATTGCGCATCACTGTCTGTTTTGACTGGCTGATGTGGTTCTTCAACTATCACCTGTGGCAGCCGCTCTTGGTAGAAACGCGACAATAAACCATTGCACAATATTTCCGTAGTAATGAACCGACTAGCCCCGTCCCGTATTTATTAGAACGCGCGGCCAGTTGGGCAAATATGGAAATTGCACAATGGTTAGCCGAAATGTTAGTCGATAACGATTCAACACTAAGGGAAATGATGAGAGTGATTAAAGGAACAGAAAATTAATCTAAGTGGGATGATAACATGAATCGAACCAAAATTTGCCTTCGTTTGCTAGTCATGTTGGTTCTAGTGGGAAATGTTACTGGTTGCAATTCACCTTATTCTAGTGAACAACAACGTCAAATAGCGATCGAGCAAGCGTCAGCCACCTTTGCTAGCGATGCGATTAATATTGATATGATAGCCGATCCGCAATTGAATGCGTTTAATCGAGTACCCAATAGTTGTAGGGTCCTGATTATTCAAGCGGAAAGGCGTGATCAGTTAGAAGGTTTATTAAATAATCCTTCGCTGTTACGCAATCTTTTTGCTCGCGCGGGCGGTAGTGAAAATATCCTTAAATTGGATAGCTATGTCATGATGCCAGGTCAACGGGTAACATTACATCTTGATCGCGTAGAGCAAGCGCGTTATGTGGCATTGATAGCGGGTTATTATCCACTGCCGAATGAAAGGCATGCGCGGATTTTTTCTATTCCTGTCGAATTAAGCTCGCAAGGCTGGTGGAATAAGCGTTGGCAAGCCAATTTTATTCCCATCAATATCGGAATTACGCTAGGTGAGGCGACTATTATTCGCAGTAATAAATCGATTAGACGACCGAGTGACGATGTTGTTTTTCCTTCCCAATCGGCAACGGCAAAAGCGAGTAAATCTATCACGAGATAACCAGTGAACATTGCACAACATAGAGTGCAACGATGAGATATCCAGATGTTGTCAGGGATCATTTAGGGAAAATTATGCTTGATTATAAACCCATATATTGGTTTAGCGGATTGTATTTACAACCGCAGCATTTACAAACACAGCAACTACATGATGAATATTGGCGTGCTCGCTATCAATTATTAACCCAGCCTTGGGCTTGGGGGGTAATAAATATCAGTTTTCATCAAGCGGCATTACGTGATGAAGAGTTACGTATTTATGAAGGGCAGTTTATCTTGCCAAATGGTGTTTATGCTGATTGTAATGTCAATGCCATTGTTGCTCCCCGGTCATTAAGAGATTGCTGGCAAGTAAGAGAAAAACCCATACTGGTTTATATTGGCTTAAGACAGATCAGTCATAATCAAAATAATGTTACTTGTATAGCAAAAGCAAACGAGAGCACTGAACAGACAACGCGCTGGCTCAGTTGGCCGACGGAGCAGCCTATCAGAGATCTGTATGGTAATGGAGCTGAAGTTCAGATACAGCAGATGTCATATAACTTACGCTTTTTCTTACAAGACGAAATAGCGCAATTAACCGGTTATACGTTATTGCCGATAGGTCGATTACGTCAGGGAGCAAATGGGATTGAATGGGATAGTGATTACTTTCCACCAAGCATGACATTGAAAGCGGTGCCATGGTTATGGCTGCGAATTGATAATTTATGTTTAGAACTAACCGGACGTCTTCATCAATTTGAGGAATTTAAACGGCCACCGATGGTGGAAACCGGTGAGTTAAACCAGAGAAAAGATTTTTACTGATAGCAATGCGTACTTTGGCGCGTTATGTCGTTCGTTTGCAGCATTATAAAGAAGCGCAAGATATCCATCCATGGAAAATAGTCGGCTTATTAAAAGAGTTGATAGCGGAACTTACTTGTTTTACTGATCTTTGCTCATTTAATGGCATATGCCAATGGGATAACACCGTTGCGCCTAGCTATGATCATCATGATATTGCGGCAAGCCTGAAGTTATGCGAACGTAAAATTATGAGATTACTCGATAATTTAATGATCAAGCAAGATAACGTTATCTCATTTGCTAAACAGAGTGAAGGCTATTTCTCAGCCAATTGGTTATTGGCGTCGCAACAAAAATATGTCGCTATTTATTTAGTGATGCGCTCAGAACAATTTATCCAGCAGGAATATGAAGTGCCTGATGATAGGTTGATAAAAATGGCAGCTAAAGTCAGATTGACACCATCATTACTCGCTCTTTAGCTGGAGTAAGGCTTCATTATCAAATTATCCCACCGCATGGGTTACCACAAAAAATGAATAGCCGTTATTTCAAGGTAGCAGAGCATAGCCCTGCTTGGGAAGAAATTAAAAACAGCGGCAATATCATACTGCATTGGCTAGAAGCACCGGAAGATTTACAGATAGATTTGATTTTGGCCAGGAGTTATTAGATGTACTTAGTTGATTTTTATATGCCAGTTTTTCACCGAGTACTTTTGATTGTGCAACAAGCCGAACAATATAGCGATGCATTACGAGAAACGGTAAAAATGATGTTAGTGAAGGCACAAAACAATGCATTGATGCAGGGTTATGACAAACAAGATATAGACGATGCACATTTTGCCGTGTTGGTTTGGGTCGATGAAATGATATTGAATGCTGGGGCTGAATGGCTTGAACAATGGCGCCTTTCATCGCTGCAGCAGCTAAGTTATGACTCTACCTTAGGTGGATTAACCTTTTTTGAACGTTTAAAGTCGATGTCAGTCGATCGCTTTCAAGCCAGGCTGGTTTATCTTTGCTGTTTGCTGTGTGGTTTTCGCGGCCGTTATGCAACCGATGGTGAAAAGGCGTTACAACATCTGATTGATCAGGAGATTGATAATTTACCCAATCAACTGCGCCAATTTATGATCAATAAAAATTTGCGTTTGATGCCGGCAATGCTCAGTCATTCAGATAGTCATGCTCAACCTCTGATGAGCCAAGCATGGGAACGCTGTCTTGCTATCAGCATAATATTAGCTTTGTACTTGCTTGCTTCGGTTTGCCTTTTTAATCTTGCTACTTGAGAAATAAGAGAGTAGGAATGAAAAAGTTTTTTTGCATCGTCGGTATATTATTACTGCTGATAGGTCTCTTATGTTTGTGTTTTGCGCTGGTTGCCTGGTGGTCATGGCCAACATTAATGGCACTATGGTTATTTTTAGGCTGTTTATGTGCTCTGCTAATAATCTATGTCAGTGTATTAGTCATCCCCAGAACACAAAGATGGCTAAAACAGCAACTGGTAAAAAAACGCTATGGCAGAAACCGGCTGGAACGTCAGTTATGGCATCACTGGAAGCATGGTGCAGGCATACAAAAACGCTGGCGGTTAATATGGCGAGAATATGCTCCACCCTGGTTTGTGGTATTAGGCACGCAAGAGGCTGGCCAACAAGGATTATTAGCCAATAGTCAAATTCCTTCACTGGCAGGCTTGGATAGTCATTCGGTAAATGAACGGCAATTTAGTTGTCGCTGGTGGTTTTTTCGACGTGCTATGTATCTGGTCATGTCTAGTTATTTTTCAACGGATAAACCATTGTATCGCCAGGCTTGGCAACGCTTAACTTATTGGTTTTCCAAGGTTCGACCGCCAACCGGTATCGTCCTTTGTGTACCCATGAATTTATTGTTGCAGGCTAATAGTAAAGTGCGTTTTCAGACAGCGCGCTTGATGCGTGAACAATTAGCAATTTTACAACAACGCTTGGGTTATCGTTTATCGGTATGGCTGCTAGTAACTCATAGTGAGTGCTTACCTGGATTTGACATATGGAGCCGTCAATTGTCCGAACAGCAGCGGCAGCAGGTGTTGGGCGGCATGATTGACCAAGGGGTAACAGGTAATTATATTGGCGCGGTAGATCGCACGTTGGATTCAGTTATTCAGGCGTTAAAGATCACCTGTCTGTGCCAATTAAATGATTATCGGATTACCCCACCGGCCGAGTTACTGATATTGCCCGCACAGATAAGGCAGTTACAGCCGGCGCTGGAAGAATATTTGCAGGCTCTATTTGAACCTGATCATTATCAGCAACATAGTTTATTATGCGGTTTATTTTTTGCCGCAACAGAAAATAATGATAATGAACCTGGGGCGAAAAGTTTATTTAGTCAGCAACTGCTAGAAAAAATATTGCCTGATCAAAAAAGCAAGAAACAGCCCTTGCTTAACGCTCGTTTTTGGCAGCGTCGCGCTTTGTATTGTTTATTAATTTTTAGCTTACTCTTTGGTGGTGCGCGATCATTATGGGTCGCTTATAAAGATATGCTTCAGTTAGCTTGCGACCCTTCAAACAGTACTTTGGTTTGTCGTTATGAGCGTTATCAGCAGGCAGAGGCATGGCAGGAGCGCGGGATAGATCTATTTTCACCGCTGCGTTATCTGTTGCGGCAATATCTTGCGCAACAATATTTATATCCGTTAACAGATATAAATTATTATCCTAACCCAATCATTAATAATCTGGCTTCCCGTTTCGCTAACAGTAGTTATCAACAAAAGCGCCATCTTATTCTCAATTTGGCTCGTTTTATTAATAGTGAGCAGGCTATGAGTCAAGGTGCCAGCTTAACGCAATTGCGGCAACTTCCGACCTGGTCGGCCAGCGAACTTCTGGGGAGGACGGTTGCTGTATCACAGAACGAGTATATTGCCATACGTTTAGCGCAGTATCGTACCGGCCAAGCGCAGCAAGCATTATCTCAGTGGCGGTCTGTGTTACAGCAACTACTAGAAAAAGATAACCATTGGTCATGGTTGCTGGATGATAATATTGTTAATAATGCTGACAAAGTTACCCTGGCTGATTTTTGGCCGATTGACGGCAGCGATCAACAAAAATTGTCAGTCCAAGTTAAGGCAATTTATACCCAAAATGGCGAAAAAGCATTACAGGCATTACTGGATGAAATAGCCTTAGCCGTTAATGATGCCACCCTTTTTTCCCAGCGGCGAAGTCAGTTTATCAGCAACTATCATCAACAATATCAGTCCGCTTGGTTAACTTTGGCACAGGCGATGCCACAAGCAGAAAGTTACATCCGCGGTAAAAGTAATTGGCAACAATTAATGCTTGATACGGCGCAAAACACGAGTCCTTATCTGCGCTTTTTTAATCGCCTGGCAATAGAAAGTGAACCCATCCCACAGCCAGAGCAACAATCTTGGCTAAGGGATCAATTGTCTTTGTGGCAATTACATAACTACTTACCAGAAAGCAATTTTTTGCAGCAGTTGTCAATGCAAGAGAGTGTTTGGCGTCGATTTATCCAAACTAAGTTTGGTCGGTTACCGCCAATCTCTATTCGTGTTGATCAACACGCGCTATTTCGTTATCAAGCCTGGCGTCAAATGTTACAAAAAACTGTTCAATATGCCTTGTTGGGAGATAATGAAGCAGAACAGCTAGTGAAAATTTCTCTTGGCGTAGAGCATGATCAGCAAAACGGCAATTCACGCTTACTCGCTAATCAATTTGATTTATGGTGGCAGCCACTGCAGGTTAAAAACATGGCGCAACTTGAACCACTATTACGGCATTTATGGCAGGGGGATAAGCGTTTGTTAGTGCGCTTTGCGTTTTTTAGTGCGGCTGAGAAATTACAACAGCAGTGGTACAGCCAGGTCATTTGGCCAATGAGTAATGCCAATGATCATCAGCTATTAACGATAACAGAACAAATGGCGCGCTTGTCTGATTATAGTAAGCGTTTTATCCAGCAACATGCTAATTATGCATTGAATATCAATGGCCAAGGAATATCACGTCGTTCTCTAGCTGGTATTAATTTTCCGCTTAATGAGGCATTTTTGCATTTTATTCATCAGATTGTGCGACCTAATGATTTAGCGCCAGCCAGTGCAGATATTCGTAGACGGTTACAGGAGAAACGTGAATTATTACAAACTCGACAGGATGGGGAAATAGATCCTGAGCACAGTCAATGGGCAATGTTAACCTTTACGAGTCAGCCAGCAAGTGCCAATCGGCAGGCACAAGTTTTACCCATCGGTAGTCGCATTAGTTTAGATTGTCAGCCACAAATTCAGCGAATCAATAGTATCAATTTTAATGATAGCGCTACCATGCGTTGGCATCCGCAATGGTGGCAACGCATAAAAATTGATATCGATTTTCCAGGCTTTCAGTTGACGCAAATTTATAGTGGAGCCGAGAATATGGTGCGATTTATTCGAACCCTATCTCAAGGAGAATTGATCTTTAATGCGAAAGATTTTACCCACCAATATACCGCATTAACATCATTAGGCATTAAACGTATCACGGTACGTTATTTGTTAGAGGGTGCGCCAGAGGCGTTGTCACTATACCAACACTGGTCACAGCAGCAGAAACAACAAAGGGATAAGCAACAACAACTGCAACACTTAGATCAGCAATTACTGAATTTAAATGCGCCAGCGATACCCGTAAAGGGTTCGTTGTCATCGTTACCATTAGAAATTACTACTTTGTGGTATGAAATAAGGAATAATTCGTGAGCAGTAATTTAAAACAGATTATTAATAACCTTTCGCTGCCGGCACGTGAGTGTCTGGATAGTGCAGCCAGTTTAGCGGTTAGTCACACCCACCATGAGATAGAAAGTGAGCATTTACTACTAATGTTATTAGAAAAACAGACCCAATTAGTGGAGCAGCTCTGTTATCACGCTAATGGTGATGCATTGAAGTTATTAGAAGCCTGTCAATCGTCTTTAGCTCAATTGCGTAGTGGATGTCATCGAGCGCCAGTCTTTTCTGTTTTGTTGACGGATTGGTTAGAAAGTGCCTGGATGTATGCAACCATACTCTGGCAGGTGGATAAACTATCACCCTTATTATTATTGGCGAGTTTGTTGGCAGAACGTGAATTGCATCAGGGATTACCACTATATCTCCAGCAGGCACTGCAAATTAATGGTGAGCTATTGGATAAAGCCGTTGAAATGATGATGCAGCAATCTGTTACCTCCTCTAGGTCTCAAGGGCAAGCATCAGCCTTGATGAAATATGCTCACCATTTGACGCAGGCAGCGCGTGACAATAAATTAGATCCGGTACTCGGACGAGAAAAAGAGATCCGTCAACTGATTGATATCTTGTTGCGTCGTCGGCAAAACAATCCCTTACTCACAGGGGAAGCCGGGGTTGGTAAAACTGCATTAGTTGAGGGATTGGCGCAACGTATTGTGGCCGGGAATATTCCGGCCGCGCTAGCAAATGTAGAACTATTTACGCTAGATTTCGGTTTATTACAGGCTGGTGCCAGTATCAAAGGTGAATTCGAAAGTCGCTTGCAACAATTATTAGAGGAAGTAAAAAATTATCCATTACCGATTATTTTATTCATTGATGAAGCACACACCTTGATTGGCGCGGGTGGTCAAGCAGGACAAAATGATGCGGCAAATTTATTAAAGCCGGCATTAGCCAGAGGAGAACTGCGTACCATCGCCGCGACGACACAAGCGGAGTACAAAAAATATTTTGAAAAAGATGCGGCCCTGGCGCGTCGTTTCCAACTAATCAAAGTAGATGAGCCTACGCAGGAAGTCGCTATCGCCATGCTGCGTGCTATGGTGCCGATGATGGAACAACATCATGGTGTAAGAATTTTAGATAGCGCAGTTACGGAAGCAGTCCAGTTAGCAGCGCGTTATATTACCGGTCGCCAATTACCGGATAAGTCAGTTACCTTGCTCGATAGTGCTTGCGCTCGAGTCGCTATTTCTCAATGTGGTGAGCCCGGGCCTATAGAAGATCTACGAGCAATGTTGGCGCAGCGAAATATTGAACGTCAATCGCTGCTACGCGAAGGCTCCCCTGAGCATGAAAATATCAGCCGTCATATTGAGCAGTTACAAAATTCGCTAAATGCACTATTACCCGAATATTATCAGCAACAACAGCTGGTGCAGGCAATCAAAGCCGCAGGTGAAAATGAGAAAGAAATTGCCCCGTTACGGCGTGAATTACATGTACGCCATCAACAACATGCCTATGTATTTGATTGTGTCGATGCAGCTTGTGTGGCGGACATAGTTTCTGGTTGGACAGGCATCCCATTAGGCCGAATGGTGGAAAATGAGCGCGATGTATTGCTCAATCTTGAGCAACGCTTAGCTAGCCGAATTATGGGGCAAGATCATGCTTTAGCGCAAATTGCCCGTCAAATACGCATTGCTAAAGCGCAACTGGCAGATCCACGGAAACCTTGCGGTGTTTTTATGTTAGTCGGCCCTTCAGGGGTAGGAAAGACAGAAACTGCAATCGCATTAGCCCATGAGATGTATGGTGGTGAACGAAGTATGATCACCGTTAATATGTCAGAATATCAAGAAGCCCATTCGGTTGCTGGTTTAAAATGGGCTCCGCCAGGTTATGTAGGCTATGGGCAGGGTGGCGTATTTACTGAATCGGTGCGAAGACGCCCTTATAGTGTGATTTTATTAGATGAAGTAGAGAAAGCACACCCGGATGTACTGGAGCTATTTTTTCAAGTTTTTGATAAAGGTATAATAGAGGACGCGGAAGGACAACGAATCGATTTTTGCAATAGCTTAATTATTTTAACTTAAAATGTGGGTTCTGAATTAATCATGCGGGCGATGCGGCAAGGAGTGAAAGAAGGGGATACGGTTCGATCAGCACAACTGGATGATATTCAGCAGTTTTTACACCCTGAGTTGAAACGTTTTTTTCCTGCTGCGTTTCTGGGGCGTTTACAAGTAATCCCTTACTTACCAGTAGAAGGTGAAATTTTACAAAAAATTATCCAATATAAATTGGCCAAAATTGTTACAAGATTTGAGAAGGCTACTCAGGTGCTACTGAGTTACTCTGATAGCTTGGTAGAATATCTTGCAGATCAGTGCTTGATAGCAGAAAGTGGTGCTCGAGAAATTGATAATTTATTATTGCAGCAGGTATTGCCTTTATTATCTGATAGTCTTCTGTCTGGGGATATGCTTAATAAATCCCAAATTTATTTGGATGTGCACAATAATAGGGTATGCTTCAAGGCTATATCATCAGACAAATAAGCGGTAATAAATATAAATAACCAAAGATAAATAATTTATTGGTATCATCTGTTGGTTGGTGTAATTTCTATCAAAATAATAGGCAATATAATTAGAATAATATAATGAAGACGTTGGAAATATCACTGTATTGGTTAATTTTTATTTTTATTGATCTGGGATTAGCCTTATTAAGTTTACAGACTCATAATATTGGGAGTCTTTATCCATTAATTTGGTTTCCCGCGGGTATTTTAGTTGGTTTTTTATCTATTTCACCGCCGCGTTATTGGCCATTATGGTTAGTAAAAGAATTTCTGGTAGATCTTTGTGCTAGTCAGTTATCAGGTCGTTCGGTAATCATTTCTTTAATATTTGCCACGACCGATAGCCTTTATTTGGCAGCAGCAGCATTTATTTGGCAGTATTTTTATGGTGTTGCTTATATGCCACGTAATGCCTGGCAAATACTTAATTTTACTCTGATAAATGTGGTTGTTGGTAGCATAGGATGTTTTATTACCAACTTAATATTTTATTTATCTGATCTGTCCTTTGATTTATATGATCCATTGGAAAGAATAGTTGTCTATATATTGAATTATTTGCCGCTAAGTTTTCTGGTTATTTATAGTTTTTGCCGTAGTCCTCAATTACCTTGCCGGACAAAACATTGGTTAATGATATTTTTTTGGATGGCCATAATAACGAGTTTGATATTTTATCCGGTGATTTTTATTATATCGCCACCCTATATTGCCTGGTTAATGTTAGCCAGTGTCAGTATGACTATTCTGCTTTCACTGAGTTGTAATTTATTACTACTTAGTGCTTTTTTATCACTATGTTCAGTCGGTTTTGTTTTATTACCGTTACTTAATATGCCAAGTTTTAATGAAGGTGATGAAATAAGACGTCAATCGATAATAGATTTAATGCAGTGGTGTAGCGTATTGTTAGCCTTTCCTGCCCTATTTTTAGCTGGTTTTTTACGCAGTTTATATCATGTGTTATTTCGTTATAAAGCGCGTTTCTTATTAGCTTATAGCATCTTAGAACTAGATGTTATGCATCGTTTTTTATTAAGCCGAGAAGATGAGCATATTACCTGGTATAACCTCAAAACATGGCGTCAATATTATCCTATGCCAGCCTCATGGGCGCTATTCGTTGCCTGGATCCATTTTGATGACAGAAAAGCCGTTGAACAGCTTAAGATGTCAGCGTGCAGCAAACCTAAAGTGTTAAAAATTAGGTTGTCGGATGGTAAAGGTGGTTTTAATGAAGCCCACCTGGCATTGATTTTGCGTCAAGGAGATAGGGGCAAAGAAATGGAAGGTTTATTATATGAAATTTCACGTTAAAAAAGATCTGAGGGACCTATGAGTAAAAAAGTTATTATTGCTGATGATCACCCGGTATTTTTACTGGGATTACGTATGATCCTTGCTAGTATGCCAGAAAATTATCAGATTGTGGGTGAGGCACATCATGTCAGTGGGCTGCTATCTTTGCTGCAAACTAAACCGGTAGATATGTTGATAACGGATTTTATTATGCCGGGAGACAAAAATATGGATGGTTTACGCATGATAAGTCATATTCGCAAAAATTGGCCAACTTTACCTATCGTGGTGATCACGATGGTTAATGAACCAAATATCATCAGCATGCTTTCGCGTTATCATGTCAAAGCAATCCTGAATAAAAGCAGTTTAGCGAGTGAACTTGAGAAAGGACTTTATAATACTGCGGGTCAGGAACAGCCTTATATTAGTTCTGACTTTCTCAGTTCTCCTATTGATCAACTCGCTCGGATATTAACGCCTAAAGAGTTAGAAGTGATACGTTTACTGGCAAAAGGATTAACCGTTAATGATATTGCGACCAAAGTTTTTCGCACTAAGCAAACTATTAGTTCGCAAAAACAGAGTGTAATGAAAAAGCTTAATATTCCAAACGATGCAGCTTTATATAATTATTTGCAACAGGTGGGGCTCAGTGGGTGAGCAGAAGAAAAAAAATAGCCCTCTTATTTGGGGGATGGTATTGGTTTTTTGCTTTACCTGTGTTTGGTCATTCACTGAGTAATGATTCATTTGGAGAGACAATTCCCGCTGAAGGTAAAGAGATTGGTTTTTATTCTAACATAGCGCAACGATTATTTTTGCCTAAGGTAAATTTTGTCGATAATTTTAAAGATAAACCAACAGCGCTTATCGTGGGTTTTGTCCGTTGTACAAGTCAACCTTTAGTCATTTATCGTTGGGATGGTAGGATCGAGGGAATTTATGCAGATTATCTTAGTGTATTAGCAAGATTATTAAAAATACTAATCCAACTGCGTGTCTTTGACAATTACCAGCAGGCAAAAAAAGCATTAGATAAAGGATATATTCAGTTATTAGCCCAGACCTCCGCTTCATTATCAGCAACAGTCCGCAAAGGGAATGAAAGTAAGCCTATATTAATCCAACCGCTGGTGATGCTGATAAAGAAAGAAAAAATCTATTATAAAGCGGATGAATTACGGGTATTAGTTGCCCATGAAGAACCGCGGGAAGTCGTGGATAAAATTCGCCAATCCTATCGTGAAGTTGCAATTGTCAAATCAACCCAAGAAGCATTACAGGAAATATTAGCTGACAAGGCTGATGGTTTTATTGGTGGACAAGCACAAATGGCTTATCAGTTTACCTTTCGTTCGCTACCTAGCTCTTTAGTTTGGCATCCTGTCGATTATGCCAGTACATTGGAAAACAATTTTATTGTCCGTGCAAATGATCCCTGGATGGATGATGTTAATCGCGCATTAAACGAACTGTCTAAAACCATTAAAAATGTTGTCTATGAACGCTGGATCGCCGGTATTGTTCCGGTACTAAATAGTGAAAATATTAATTTTTCCCGTGAGGAGAAGAACTTGCTGTTACGACATCCTGTGATTAATGTGGTGGTAAAACACAATTCTCCACCTTATTCCTATAAGAATGCGAATGGTCAAATTATCGGCATGAATATCGATATTTTACGTCTGGTCGGGGAAAAAACAGGTATACATTTTAATTTGGTCACCGTCGATAATTCAGCCGATATTATCGATAATTTACAGCAGGGTAATGCAGACATGGCGTTGTCATTAGTGAGTAATGAACAACGCAAAAAGTGGTTACTTTTTTCTCATCCATATAGTTCTTTTGAATGGGTGATGATCACGCGCAATTACCGCAATGCACCTAAGAGTCTGCAGCAATTACGTCATCGAAAAATTGTAGTGGTATGTGGTCACATATTATTGACAGAATTTGATCATGAGCCGGATATTGAGTTGATTGAAGTTGAAAGTATGGAGAAGGCCATTGAAATGGTACTAGCTGGCGCGGCAGATGCGGCGTTAGATAATTTTGTCAGTGCCAACTATCTTCAGTCAAGTCGTTATGGTGATTCTATTTTAATCAACTCACTTAACAGAGATTTATTACATGCCAGGTATGCTGTGGTTGCTGATTATGCGCCCTTAGTTAATATTTTAAATAAAGCAATAGATGCGTTATCGCCAAAAGATCTGCGTTATTTACATCAGAAATGGTTATCACCGGTCACTTTTTTCACCTCTTACAGTGTATTACGTCTTTCCTCTTGGATAATTCTTTGGGGTAGTTTGTTATCAATGATCTCAATTACTTCAATTTTTTGGGGTAGTTGGTTAACGCGCCAGATAAGAAAGCGTAAAGCGGCAAAAATCGCATTACAGAACTCATTAGCTTATTGGGAAACCTTATTCAATACGATCCCAGCTCCAATGTTTGTCTGTGATCCTATCATGAATATTACTGCTGCCAATCCATGGTTTTTACATGAGATGGGGGATTTGCCACACCAGAGGATCATTGGTCATTCGCTATTTTCACAAGGTTTTTTTCGACCCGATGATGAAGTAGAAATATTTACTCAATTTCTTAGTTGTTTATCTGGTGCACCCGCCTATTTCTCTGATTGTTCGATTTCTATTCAAGGTCAAACGCGAGAAGTCTATTTATGGTTAGAGCATTACCGTGATGCAGAAGGAATTGTACAGGGTATAATTGGTGGCTGGTTTGATATTACCGAGCGAAAATTATTGGCGCGAGAATTACGCACAGAACGTGATAAAGCGAAACGAGCAAGTAATGAAAAATCGGCTTTTTTAGCGTATATTAGCCATGAGATCCGCACGGCATTATATATCATCATTGGTATATTGGAATTAGAAGTCAGACAATTACCGGAAAATGTTCCTTTGCATACCGCCAGTCGGGCTGCTAACTCTTTACTGGGTGTGATAGGTGATGTTTTGGATTTCACCCGTATTGAATCTGGCACCGTGACATTGAATTTACAGCCGGTTGCTTTGTATGCCTTGTTGGAACAGTGTGCAGAACCTTTTTGTGCCATTGCACAGGATAAAGGATTAGGTTTTACGCTTGAATTAACTATCCCCAAGCAAAATTATTATCTACTTGATGCGACCCGGATTACTCAAGTGATCAATAATTTGCTCAGTAATGCAGTTAAATTCACTGATGAAGGTTTTATCACGTTAAGGGCATGGATACAACGCACAACTGATAGTGCAACGGAAATGCTCTCCTTATATGTGCAAGATACCGGTTGTGGTATTCCAGAACATATGTATAGTGAAATTTTACAGCCTTATGTCCAAGTAGAAGCGGATTCAAGGGGGACAGGGTTAGGATTACCCATATCAATCCAATTAATGGCGCTAATGGATGGCACGCTCACGTTAGAAGCAGCTCCTGGTGGTGGCACATTGGCACATATGAATTTACCGTTAAAACAGAGTGAGCTGCAAGAAGAGGAAGCTTCTCCTACCAGTATTATCCAGCAGGAATCACTCAATATTTTATTAGTAGATGATCTACCAGCCAATCTGCAAGTGCTATCTCTACAATTGGCTTCTTCCCAACATCGGGTAACCCTTGCTGAAGGTGCTGAGCAAGCATTAACGCTGGTGGAAGAAAATTATTTTGATATGGTATTAACGGATTGTCAGATGCCAGTGATGAATGGTTATGAATTAACCAAAGTATTAAGAGCATCATCAGCGCAACGAACTTGCCGGCCCAAGTTATTCTGGGGTGTACTGCAAATGCATTTAGTTCAGAGCTATCACTGTGCCTGGCTGCGGGTATGGATGGTGTACTGGTTAAACCTTTAACACAAGATCATTTATTATCGGAAATTGCTCTATATTATCAGCGAGTTAATTCACAAAATGAACTCAGTTTTGATGGTATCAGTGCCTTGGCTAGCGGTGATAAACAGAAAGAATATCAATTACTCCAAGCAATTTTGGAAGGAATAGAACAAGATCTGGCCACACTACATAATTTAAGATCAACGTCGATTGATGAGGAAGCGCTGTCACTACATGTGCATCGGATGAAAGGGGTATTCGCTTTATTATGCTATCAGCCGGCTTTACGCGTTTGTTGGCGGATTGAAAAGGGAGGATTTTGTGGTGATAGCCAAACCTTAGAAACACTATTTTACTATACCGACACTTTTCGGGCAGCGGTTAATCGGCGTTTAAATGATCATAATGATCTGGTCAAAGCTGATACCATAGCGTTATCTGATAATAGTATGATATAGCAGAACAATAGCTGTAATTGGTTACTCAGGAGGATAGTATTAATCTATTGCATAAGATCACAGTGAATTTAACTAGTGAAAGGGGGAAATATTAACTTTCCCCCTGGTTATTATGCCTGTTAATCTTGGTTAATTTGCCTTTTTTGTGTAGGCTGCGCCATCATGGCTGGAGAATAGCCTAATATACGATAATGTTCTATTTTGCATGTTTTATTATTTTCCAGCAGCTATGTCATCTGGTATTCAGTTGGGATATCAGCCAATTTAAAAATCACCAATAAGTTTTAGATTAACACGGCAGGTTTGTATCCTGACTTATTAGACGTTCACGAGTAATAGCAATAATTAAGAGATAATTCCCCATATTTTTAATTTTTGACACCATAATCGATGCTCAGGTGAAAGTAATTTTAAAGGATCAAATGGATAAGGCTTTGGGGTTGCTTGCAGAAATAGTTGACGCACCATTGCGTGTAGCCAAGCGGCTGTGGCAACATCTTCGAAGCCTTTTATTTTTTGCAAACGTAAAATTAAATTATGCAATTTCCCAATTTTCACTTCATAGCTCAATATCTCTTTTTGCTGTTGCTCATACCACTTGGGAAAAATAAATTTAGTTAATCGAGTGAATATATTTTTAGGTGGGCGGCTGGCTTCGATAATAGCATCTTTAATAATGGCGGTTGCATTTTTATTAGTTAATAATGGTAATGTTCTCTCTAAAGGTGTCGGCAATAGCTCCAGATTGTGAATAATTATTCCTTGTAATTTTCTATTATAAATGTGTAATTTTTGTAAATGGCTTTTTAGTTCATTAATATTTTGCTTTTCTATTATCGCTTCTAATTTAATGTCTTCTACTTTTTTTATCTCTATTGCCTTTTGTAAATATATCTGATGATACATATTAGCAAGTTCTTCTGATAATGAAGCTAAGTTGGTCAAGCTTTGAAAATTGGCATACTGTAACGTAATTTCAGCATCGAGTTTTGCTATTGCTTCGACCGGGTTATTTTTTGGAATGTTTATTTGATTAGTTGGTGGGTTATTGATAATAAATGTTTCAGTTACTTCAGATACTTTTAATTTATTTTTCTTAAAAACAGATTGTTCTAATTTTGATAATCCTTTAAATGTGTTATTTGTATCAATCATGATTACGTTAATATTATTGATATATTTATTGCATTTTTTATAAACATTAATTTTCCCTTTATGTTTTAATGACTTTTCTTTAATTGCTTTAACTGCATTAAGCCTGGAGTCATTGATTGTTAAGGGATTATTGGGTGTTGAAAGAATAAATGACATTATAATTTCCCTAGGTATAATTTATTTTTATTAATAAACAACTTTGCTCCATGATATAGCAAAGTGAATTTAGCAGCTGAATTTATACAGTTATATCCAGTAAACTACTGAGATTTTATAAAATTTTATTTCAAAGATAAAAACAGGAGGAAAATTTTGCTGAAGTAGATTAATTAAATGTTTGCATCAAATATTAATATTATTTACCTCATTTTTATAGTGATAAGGCCATTTTATAGAAAATAATTCTATTGTTATATAACAAGTTCACGATATAGAATAGCGTTCTGATCAAAAAATTAAATGGCTGTATTTAAAGAATATAGGAACAATAAAAAATTGACGACAAGCTTATAAGAGAATTATTTTAAAATAAGTTGCAGTTTCATTTTTTTATGGAAAATAAATTTTATATTTATGTTAAAAATATATTTAAAATATGTTTTTTTGTTATTCAATAAAATATATTTGGACTTTGTTTGACATAACCAGTATGTTGTTTAACAAATTAATGAAAAATATATATCATTCTAAATAACTTGTGGTAAATAATTATCATTTATTGAGGCAAATAGTTTTCCAGAATTTTATAAAACAGTTATTTTTTCTTTAACTGTTCTCAGGTATTTACCGGATATTTTCGCTTCATCGTACCATAGATACTCTATTTCTATAGAGTGAGTGGAGGTATTATGTCGTTATTTAATAATCCGATGCAATTAATTGTAGTGCTTTTTTGTTTATCCATAATGCCTTTGTTTGCAGTAATGGGAACTTCATTTTTAAAAATTTCGATTGTTTTATCAATGTTACGCAATGCGTTAGGTATACAGCAAATTCCGCCTAATATGGCTATTTATGGTTTGGCATTAATATTAACTTTATTTACTATGGCACCAGTTGGTTTTGCCATTCGTGATAATATTAAAGTCCAGCCGATTGATTGGAATTCGGTTAATTCAATGGAACAAATAGATTCCTCGGTTATCGCGCCATATAAAGATTTTTTGAAAAAAAATACCAGCGAAGAACAAATTAAATTTTTTACCCAAATAGGCTATAAAATTTGGCCTAAACAATATCAAACTTCATTATCTCCTAACTCTTTATTAGTCATGGTTCCTGCATTTACCATGAGTCAACTGATTGCTGCATTTAAAATTGGTTTTCTAATTTATCTGCCGTTTGTTGCGATCGATCTTATTGTTTCTAATGTTTTATTAGCAATGGGGATGATGATGGTTTCCCCGATGACAATCGCGCTTCCCTTTAAATTATTAATTTTTATTTTAATGGGTGGCTGGGACAAACTTATCGGTCAATTGATGGTGTCTTTTTCATGAATGAGTCCACCATAATTCATTTTACTTCCGAATTGTTATGGATCGTGCTGCTGCTTTCATTACCGATTGTGATAGTGGCATCAATCACTGGGTTGTTGGTGAGTATATTGCAAGCGCTCACACAAATCCAAGACCAGACATTGCAATTTTTAATTAAATTAGTCGCTGTATGTATTACCTTGGCGGTAAGTTACCACTGGATGGGAAGTGCACTACTTAACTACGCTATTTTATCTTTTGATCAAATAGGTAAATAAGAGGATTAGATGAATAGCCTAATGCAAATGATGCCTTGGTTGGCATTGAGCATGATGCGACCCCTAGGCATGTTACTATTATTGCCGCTATTTAAAGGGGGAGCTATGGGTAGTAGTTTGATTCGTAACAGCTTGGTATTAGTGTTTGCTTTACCTATAGCTCCAATAATCAAGACTATGCCAATCGATTTCACTCATCAAACTGTAACAGAGTTAGTGTTTCTATACAGTGAAGAGTTGCTTATTGGCCTAGTGCTCGGTTTTTGCGCAGCCATCCCTTTTTGGGCTATTGATATGGCAGGATTTATTATCGATACTCTGCGCGGCGCCTCTATGTCAACCATCTTAAATCCTTTAATGGGATTACAATCTTCAATTTTTGGCATGTTATTTACCCAAATATTGAGTGTCCTATTTTTAGTTTCTGGTGGTTTCAATGCGTTACTCACTGCGCTTTATCATTCCTATAATGTGTTACCGCCAAATGCACCGTTATCATTTAATGCTTCAATGTTGTTATTTATTCAGCAACAGTGGCATATGATGTTAGAACTCTGTATGAGTTTTGCTATGCCTGCCATGGTGGTGATGATTTTAGTTGATGTTGCATTAGGATTGATAAATCGTTCGGTAGAGCAGCTTAATGTGTTTTTTCTATCTATGCCAATCAAAAGCGTATTAGTTGTTTTTCTTCTTCTGGTTAGTATGTATTTTGCGTTTAATCACTATTTTATGAAGATCCAGCTATTTGAAAAACAAGTTTCAACTTTATTCCAACTTTGGCGGGGATGATATTAATGGCTGAAAAAACGGAAAAGCCTACACAAAAGCGGATAAATGAGGCACGTAAAAAAGGACAAGTCATTAAAAGTAATGAAATAGTGACGGTATTAAAAATGGCAGTTATTCTCGGTTATTTAATTGTGGAAGGGCATGCTTTATTTAATGCGATAGGCGAATTGGTTATTTTAACTGTCCGCTCACTCTCTTTACCGATCGATGTCGCGGCTAAAACAATTATTGGTTCCTTTATAATGCTGTTGTTGCGTTTTATGGTTGGCTTGCTGGTGGTATTAATTGTAACAATCAGCTTAAGCTGTATTGTTCAAACTGGGCCAATTTGGGCGCACAAAAGTTTGGCATTTAGTTTTAATAAAATGAATATTATTAATAATGCTAAACAGATTTTTTCCATGAAAAATCTATTTGAGTTTGGAAAGAATATTTTAAAGGTTATTGTACTCACTTTGGTTTTTTATTATTTACTAGATTATTATGTTAACCTATTCCAATATCTGCCAACTTGTGGTATTGACTGTGGTGTAATGGTAACTTTTACACTAATTCAATGGTTATGGGGAGGATTCTTAGTTTGTTATATTGTGTTTGCCATAGCAGACTACGGATTTCAATATTATCATGTGATGAAAGAGTTAAAAATGTCGAAGGAGGATACAAAACGAGAGTTTAAAGATACAGAAGGTAATCCTCAAATTAAGCAAAAGCGTCGTGAAATACAACGAGAAATAGCGAGTAATTCAGTGGTTGCGAATGTAAGAAAATCAACAGTGATTGTTCGTAATCCAACCCATATTGTCGTTTGTCTTTATTACCAACCTGGCATTACTCCATTACCTCAAGTTGTTGAAAAATTTCAAGATAATATGGCTTTGCATATTGTGAAACTTGCTGAAAAAGCAGGTATCCCAATGGTTGAGAATATCCCATTAGCGCGCGCGCTGTTTCAACAAGTCGAGACGGGACAAATGATCCCAGAGAGCTTGTTTGAACCGGTCGCTGAGTTATTGCGCTTAGTAATGGATCTCCGTTACGATAGTGATGATTGATTAATTGTTTATAAAAATTTGAAACTTATCACTCTTTTAGTTGTAGGAATGATAAGCATTATAATGAATAATAAGTTGCATTGTTTTACTTGTTAAAGTAGTTTCCTCCATCGCTTGAGGTTATGAATTTAGAGTATCAAGTGTGACAGAAACCAAGATGGGGAAGTTAAATGATTACTGGGGATTTGAAACGAATCAAGATCGTTGTGGTGGATGATCATGACTTGATCTTTGATGGCTTAAAAAGCTGTCTTGCCCCCTACTCCGATCTGGAATTAGTTGGATTTGTTACTGATGGTCTTGGTGTATATGATGCATGTCTAAAATTGCAGCCAGACTTAGTGATAATGGATCTTAGCTTACCTGGCATGAGTGGTGTTGAAGCTATTCGTCAATTAAGAAAACGTTGGCCAAAATTAATGGTGATTGTATTGACAGCTTCTGAAGAAGAGCGAAAAGCTCGGGATGCCCTTGATGCAGGCGCTAATGGTTATGTATTAAAACATGGCTCTAAAAGTACACTGATAGCGGCAATTAAAAGTGTCGGTAGAGGTAAGTTTTTCATCGATCCTAATTTGGATGCAGCAAAAATTGTTGCGTTAAAAGGAGTCGAAAATGGGGATATTCCGGTATTAACCCATCGAGAAAAACAGGTACTTAAACTTATTTTCGAGGGCAAGCGTAATCGTGATATTGCAGAAGCATTAGTGATCGGCTTGAAAACAGTCGAAACTCATCGAATGAATATTATGAGGAAACTCGATGCGCATAATGTAGCAGATTTGATGAAATGGGCGCACAGGATGGGCTTCTAACAGCTTGGCCCTGTTACGGGCCATGATGAATCAGTGATTGATTATATTCTAGTGCGATTAATAACACCTCAAGTTCATCACTAGAAAAATGTCCTTGTGATTCGAGACGTTTTTCTAACTCTGCTGCAGTTTTTGCTATGCTCTCAAAACCGGTAAGGGCTGCGCTACCTTTTATGTTATGTAAAATGTTTCGTAGATCTTCCCAATTACGTGTTTGTAAGCAATGTTGGGTACGTTTGATCATATCAGAAAAGTGCTGAGCTAGCCGTTGATTAAATTCATCTTCAGAAAATTTCATGATCGGTTCTGCATTATCGCAGTTAACTTCAGGTTGCATATCGCGATCGATCTGGATTTCGGCTGCCATCTCAATGCATTGGGCTAATTGCTCGAGAGACACGGGTTTAGTCAAATAGCCGTTCATTAACGATATTGTTTTTTCATGTTCGCTTGGATTAGCGTTTGCGGTAAGTGCCACGATTGGGCATTCAGTATCCAGAATAACATTACTTTTACGCCACAATCGAGTGGTTTGATAACCATCAATGTCTGGTATTCGTATATCCATTAATACCAAGTCAAAAATATGTTTTTTACCCAGTTTAAGCGCAGCTCTACCACTGTCCGCGGTATAAACCATTTGACCAAGTTCAATGAGCATTTGGCTAATAATATCACGGTTAGTAGCAACATCATCGACTAACAGGATTTTCAACTTCCAAGGTATGATCGTTTTGAATAGCATTGATGAAGAGGGCAATGAAATACCGTGTTGGATCTCATACAACTGCTTCCATAATCGCCATGGCAAGTAGGTTAACCCTTCATTTTCTAGTAATGGATTCTTTCCTTCCTTAGCTTGGCCACCCCACAAAGCAATTTGTGCATGTAGTTTATGCGGGGCAACGATAGGTTCTGGCTGTAAACACATGGGTGAACTTGGTTCGAGTAAAGGCATACGAAATATGAAGGTAGCGCCAAAGCCATAATCACTCTTTAGAGTAATATTTCCACCCATTATAACGGCGATTTTCTCAGAAATAGAAAGACCTAGCCCTGTTCCAACTTTATAGTGTGATGACTGCACAAAAGGTTGGAATATACATGCCTGATCCTCTTCTTTTATGCCCGGGCCGGTATCTTTTATATAAAAACAGAGCTGATTTTTTTCTACTTTAATCGTGAGTATGATATGGCCTTGTTCAGTAAATTTGGCAGCATTACCTAAAAGATTGACTAGAATCTGTTGCACTCTTAATGAATCTAAATTTGAAGATTCTGGCACGTCATTATTGACTATGCAGTGTAATTTAACCGGTTTATCTATTAAATGGGGCTGAATAGTTACCATTGCATCATCGACAATTTTTAGGATCGGGTAACGGCGAAGGTTTAATTCAACTTGATCGGCTTCAATGCGAGAAAAATCTAAGATATTGTTAATAATGCTGAGCAACGATTTAGCACAGGTATAGGCGGTATTACGTAAATTAGCTTGTTTTTCGGAAAGCGGCGTAGTTTGCAATAATTCTAATGATCCGGTGATGCCGTTAAGTGGTGTACGGAGTTCATGGCTGATAGTAGTAAGATGCTCACTTTTACGCGCTGTAGCCCGTTCAGCCAATTGTTTGGCTTCAGTCAGTTCAATAGTACGCACTGCAACTTTGTTTTCTAATTCATCATAACTATGTTTGATCGTATCAAGTAGTGCGTTATAAGCGCGAGCAATATCACCAAGTTCATCTTTACGTGATTCAGGTAAACGGCGATTAAAGGTCGGTTGCACATCTTGTTTAATAATATTAACAAAGTGACGAATCGGCTTTGCCAGGTATTGCCATAAAATCCACAACATCACAATGGTCATAATAGCAAATGACAATAATGACCATTTCAATTCATGGACAAAAGGAGTATAGGCAATTTGCTTAATACGCGCTTTAGGAATTAATGTAATTTGCTGCCAATTTGGGCCATCGATTTGTTCTGATATAGCATAATAATGGCCAATATCAATGCCATACAGCGATCCTAACAGATGAGTATAAGTTAGCATTAGCATTTTGATATCGGCCATCTCCTTTTGCGAGATATTTAACTCGTTGTTAAAGGATAGAACGCCTTTGGGAGTAAGGAAAAAGTTGATATCACTGGCATGATAAATATTAGAGACATCTAACATATCATTGATATCAATTACAAAACCCACTTGTTGATGATTAGGTTTTTGTGATGGTGGCGTGTAACTCATCAATACATAACTACGTTTGCTAGCGGCATCGTAAAATGGTTCACTCCAACGAAAACCATCGGTTGTTGGTTGCTTTGCTAATGCTGAAATTTCAGCTATTCGTTTGGTTAAATTATTCCGTTCAATCGTGGATAGTGCATAAATTGCGATACTCTTACCTGGTTCAATAATAAATGTATCAATATATCTTTGTTGACCTGAGGTGCCAAAAGTTTGTAGCGCCCATAGATTGGTCATATTTGTTTCCATGTGATGATGGCCAATATTAATTTGCCGAGCAACTAATTCATGTTGATCTGGAAAATGTAGGCATTCGAACTGAGATTCACTAATACGATGTTCTAATTGTTGAATGTCAGTAATTGCCTGTTTAAATAGATTCCGATTCAAATGAGCCCTTATTTCACTGGTTTGGTGATAGGTCATAAGAATATGTTGTATGGCACCACTATAGATATTGTTATAAGAATTTACTTCGATCAGTATCCATAAACTAATCAGTACCGAAATAAAGGCAAAGGTGAGTTTAGTCACTAAGGACGAACACCAATGTGTATTCATAATTGCTCTCTTATCCTAAAACGTATGCACAAAGACATACATACAATTTGTTAACAATAACGCAAATTGCGGTTAAGAATCTACTCTAATTTCTCTATTTATTGTTAATCTGTTTAGCTAACAATGAGATTAAGGTATTTACCTGATACGACAAAGATATTGTATTACTCATACTTGTTAACAGATAAAAAAGGTGACAAGACGATGATAGAGAGATTTACAGCAACTGGATTGTTTGAAGTTGTTGAAAAAACAGAAAGCAATTGGAACGCAATTTGTGCGGGCAGAAATGCACAATGGTTATCATCTTCTTTTGGTGCCACTGTTGGTGTTCAGATAATGCCTCCTGACAGCAAGATATGGCATCAACAAGCAAGTTTAGTGCTTGTTAGCTGTTCAGAAGGACGGAATATGGGGCTAAATTATCGAGGTTCTTATTGGGTGCTCTGGCAAGCCTACGGTAAAGATATTGATGATAACCTACTTATTGAATCTATTTGTGGTCACCTGGCATTTGCTAAATTTTTGGAAGAGGGTTTGTGTCAACCTGTGACATCACCAGCATTGCGCTATCGGAGTATAAAAAGATGAAAAAGAAACTCTGTTGCTTATTTTTATTAACCACTACGGTTGCGCAGGCGGCATCAATTTCTTCCATTCATTGGCAGGATAGTGAACCCTTCGTTTATGTCAGCCGTGGGACACCGCTAGCATCGGTAATAAGAGATATTGGTAATTCCTATGGCATTCCGGTGGTTATTAGTCCACAGATACATGATACCTTCAGTGGCCGCATTGAGAACAAAACACCGAAGGAGATCCTGGCATTTTTAGCACATCAGTATGGCTTAGTGTGGTATTACGATGGTGATGTATTACATGCTTATAAAGCACAGGAAATGAACAATCAAGTTGTTTCTCTTAGTGCTTTATCCACTGAACGTGCGTTGAACTATATGGGGAAAGCGGGTTTTTTAGATAAAAATAGTTGTGAAGTTAAAGCAATTAATGGATTGAATGCGCTACAAGTATATGGCGTGCCAGACTGTATCAATAAAGTCACTCGCTTTATTAATCAGATTGATCAAGAAGCGAAACAAAACATTCAGACGCAGCGTTTAATACGCATTTTCCCGCTTAAATATGCTTCAGCGACGGACACCGTTTATCAATATCGTAAACAAAACGTAACCGTGCCGGGTATTGTCAGTGTCCTGAAACAGATGAATCAAACGAATGCCAATGGCGTAAATGCGCAACAAGATATAACGTCATTTGCCGCCGATCCAAGGCAGAATGCGGTGGTAGTTAGCAGTAATAAGCACGATATGGGGCTTTATAGCACCTTGATTAAACAGCTTGATATCGCACCAACCATGATTGAAGTTTCTGTATCGATTATTGATGTCGATGCGTCAGATTTTAATCAGTTAGGTATTGACTGGTCGGCTAATGCCAAAATTGGTGGTGGAACGATTTCTTTTAACCAAGGTACATCAGGCAGTGATAATTTTTCCACCGTAATTGGCAATACCGGCAATTTTATGGTGCGTTTGAATGCATTAGAGAAGACCTCTAAGGCGAAAATACTTTCTCGTCCATCGGTGGTAACACTTAATAATGTTCAAGCCGTGTTAGATAAAAATATTACTTTTTATACTAAATTACAGGGCGATAAGGTAGCAAAACTGGAATCGGTTACCGCTGGCTCATTACTGCGTGTGACCCCCAGACTGATTGATAGCAATGGTCGTAAAAAAGTGATGTTATCACTCAATATCGAAGATGGTCAGCAAGCGAAGGCGATTAATGATAGTGAGCCATTACCACAAGTCCAGAATTCAGAGATAGCAACACAGGCAACTCTAAATACGGGTGAAAGTTTATTACTCGGTGGCTTTGTCCAAGATAAAGACCAAACGGTGCAAAATAAGATCCCATTATTAGGGGATTTGCCACTGGTTGGCGGTTTGTTCCGCAGTGAAGATCGTAGTAAACAGAGTGTGATACGTCTGTTTTTAATTAAAGCAGAGCCTATCAATCAAGGAGGCTAATCATGGCAAGCGATTATAAATTGCTATGGTTAAATGGTCCGATGCAAGGGCGAGAATTATTTTTGCCTGAAGGTGATCTGACCATGGGTATCGAGGGTGACATTATTGCACCATTGACGGGTCATTCCTCTTTGTCACTGACGGTACAGCCACAAGGTATTACGCTTAATCAGCCCATGACGGTATTAGTTGAAGGCGGGGAGCAGACTGGCCCCATGACATTTCCGCTAAATCAAGTCATTGTGCTAGCCGGTATCGGTTTCATGGTTGGGCGAGCGGATGAATCATTACAATGGCGCCCATTACCTGAAACCAAACTTGCCCGCAAAGCCAAGTGGAGTTTATTACTGTGGAGCGGATTTTCAATCTTTGTCTTGCTGGCAAGTTTATTTGTACTGTTATTACCTCCGTCGTCCAGTACTCTGTTTGATCCACATATTTGGTTAAAACAGCAACTGTTGGCACCGGAATTAGGTCAAATCCAGTCACAATGGGATAGTAATGGTGGGTTAACATTGAGTGGCTATTGTAAAAATTTTATTGCTTTGTCACGACTAGAAAATGAATTGAAATTACGTGGTATTCGTTTTCGTGACAAAACTATCTGTATTGATCAACTTGTGGCAAATGTGCAGTCAATTCTGGTCGCTAATGGTTATTTGCAAGCGAAAGTGACAACCGGTAAAGCAGCAGGCGATATTCTTATTTCAGGCGCGATCCAGTCTGGTAAGCAATGGGATAATGTTACCCAACAGCTTGGACAATTAAATGGCTTACGTCATTGGCAGGTGAACAATGCAGTTGGTGGTTTTAGTCAGCAATTAATCAATACATTACGTAATAAAGGATTATTAGGTGGCTTGATGGTTGAATCTCGGCAAAACAGCATCATCATCACCGGTTTGAACGACCAGAATAAAGAACAGAAAATACATCAACTTGTTGCTTCACTTTCCGCTTCAACAGGGCAGCAGATGGATGTACGAATTGAAAATATCCCTGTGCGCGAAAATTTAAGTGATTATCTGCCTGGTCAGGTTGTCAGTTATGGGGGTAATAGCAAAGCACCGTTTGTTGAGTTAAGTAACGGTATACGACTTAAATATAATAGCCAGTTGGACAATGGTTATGTTGTAAGTTACATCGATTTTACTGGATTAGATTTAAATCGCGATGGTAATTCTGTTCATATTCCATTTTCTTTTTAGGAGGTCATATGACATGTATCACAAAATTGGAAGAGAATTTAAAGCAGCAACCAGAATATCAGGCAATTTATTTACAGCAATTAAATAATTGTCAAAAAAGTCTAGCACAAAATGATGCCAAATCTTCGCTGTTATTATTGGAGTCTGTAGAAGCAGCAAAACAGGTTATTAATATTTTGGCGCAAAGATATAAAAAGCAAAATTAAATAAATATATATTTTTTACGTTTTTCTATTTTATTTTTATTTTTCTATTTTTTTATAAATTTATTTTTATTATTAAATTTTTTTAACCAGAGGAAATAATTATGTTTAATGATATTCAAGCATTAATATCGGATTTAGATTCTCGTCGTTCATTATTATTTGAGCAAATGAAAGAGTTTGAATCTTTGCAACAAGAAATTAAGCAATTAACTGAAGAATCCAGCCATAATGCAACCGCACAAAATAAGTTAAAGAAATTAGAACAGGCATTTCCGCAAGGTATTGATAAATGCCAAAAGGATATTCTTGCTAAGATTAATTCCCTTGAAGAAAATTTTAAAGTTATAGAGAAAACATTTAAATCAATTAATCATGAGCCTGATGATGACAATAGTTCATTGTCAGGATCAGATACTGCAGTAAATACAAAAAAGAAAACTTTTAAATCTTATATTTAGTTATGAGGGCTAAATTATGACTAATCCAATCTTAAACGCACCAGGTAATTATTCTGTTAATGCTGGATCTGTTAATGGGGTTAAAGATACCTCAGCAATATATGGTGATTCAGTCTTATCCGGCGGTATTGCGGTACTCTATATATTTATGAGTTTGTTATCTGATATTGCTAGTCAAAAATATGCACAAATGCAGCAAAAATCAGATATATCACGTAGTGCCCAGGATATGGCCAATCGGGTTGATGAAATCATAGCTGAGGTCTCCAAAAAAGGTGACAAAGCGACCGGCCAACTGCCCGATGATGTTGTCAACTATATGCGCAATAATGGTATTACTGTTGATGGTATGAACATCGATCAGTATTTGGCAAAAAACGGCAAAGATCTCGATCAAGGTAAATTACAAGCGGTTAAAGCGGCATTGGAAACGGTATCAAACCGCTCTTCCGATTTTGTTTCTCAATCTCAGCTGCAATTGCAAAAAGTGATGCAAAGCTACAATGTGACGGTTAGTTTAATTAATAGTATGCAAACGATGTTGGCGGAAATGAATAAATCGATTGCCCAAAATATCCGTTAATAGGCAGATCTAACCGTTAATAAGTAATGTTAAACAAATTAAATAGTTGGAGGTCGCTATGATCCATTTAACCAGCGGCATTGAAACGGCTTTGTCTATTAATAAAGGGCAAGTGAATAACAATAATCTCAATAATGGCGATTATGTTATATCTGGCGGAATCGCAGTTCTCTATTCATTTATGAATTTACTTTCTGACATGGCGCAATTGAAATATAACCAGATGCAAATCAAGTCAGAAATGGCGCGTGATGCACAAGATATGGCTAATCGGGTAGATGAAATCATCGCCAAAATTGCTAAAGAGGGCGATAAAGCGCTGGAAAAATTGCCGCCTGATGTTATCGACTATATGAGAAATCATGGTGTCACCGTTGATGGCATGACGATTGATGATTTCCTACAACAAAATGATCCTACTGCGGCTTTATTAGCCAAATTGCGTGAAAAAATCGCTGAATCAGGTGCCGATGGCATGCAATCAGCCAGTTGGCAAGATGTGGTTCGTTATATGGATGAACATGGTATTAAGGTTGATGGACAACGTTGTAGTGATTATATCTGGGGATTACCTGAAGTGGGATCCCGTTCCTATTAAAAGATCAGCCGTGAACATATGCAACATATTGCTGATGTATTAGCGGCGGCTGGTGGTTTAGATCAAGGGAAACTCGGATCGGTTAAAGCGGCACTGGAAACCGTATCAAACCGCGCTTCCGATTTTGTTTCTCAATCTCAACTGCAATTGCAAAAAGTGATGCAAGGCTACAATGTGACAGTCAGTTTAATCAATAGTATGCAAACCATGTTGGCAGAAATGAATAAATCGATTGCCCAAAACATTCGGTAGGGAGGAAGCAATGGATAATAAAGATTTTGCCACTTTACTTGACTTTGTACAGCAAGGTGGGGCGGTGAGTGGCTTGGCAGATGTTAATCAAAAGGATCTTGATTTACTTTACCGCTACGCTATGCAACTGATGACTTATGGCGACTATCAGGGCGCCAAGCGAATTTTTTTCCTACTCATGCGACTCAATCAAAGCAATTTTGAATATGTTTATGCTTTAGCGACTTGCTGCCAACAACTAAATGAGCATGAAGAGGCTATTTTTTGTTTTGGACGTGCGGGCATGAATCGTTTACAAGATCCTCGTAGTCCATACTTTGCTGGCATTAGTTATCTGGCGGTTGGCAATCGGCAATATGCAGAAAAGTCTTTTCGTGCTGCGCTAAGGATATGCTGTTGCTTACCGGCTGAACAATGGTCAGAAGTCAGAGAAAATGCCAAGCAAAAGTTAGCTTATTTAATGGGGGAAATGTGTCATGAATAATATGAGTGTTACTTCACCCATGAATACAGCGGATATACAAAATCCTAATGTTTATGATAGCAATCCGGTTGAAAAAGCCAGTCTTCCTGAGTGGTCTATGCCAACCTATGTTGCGTTGAATGTAGAGCGTAATGAAAACAATAGCGTGGTTAGCCAGCAACAAGCACAACAGGCTTTTGCTCGCATATTGAGAGCCTTTCAAGCAGATGACGGTACTAGCTTAAATCAGTTAGAAAAGGCCTCCATTAACGATATGATTTTACTGGCTGCCAACCTCAGTTTAAAGACATTTGGTGATACGGCGAATGTGGCAGCGAAAGCGAGCCAATTGATGACGGATACCCAAGCATATTTACGTGATCAACGGGTGAAAGAGTTTCAAGAGCAATTAGCCAAACAGATTGAGCAATCGGAAAAAGCACAAAGAGGCGGTATTTTTGCTGCTATTTTTGATTGGATTGTTGGCGCGGTAGAGGCTGTGTATGGTGCTCTCAAGCTGATTGAAGGCGCGGCTAGGATCGCAGTTGGTGATGTGGTTGGTGGTTCATTAGAAATTGCCAGTGGTGCATCTTATTTAACTGCTGGCATTGCAGGAATGGTCAAAGCTGCAGCTGAAACGGCGATATTGTTAGGTGCTGATAAAGACAAATGTCAGGAAGTCGCGGATATTGCCGGTAAAGTTCAATTGGGTGCGGAAGTTGTTGCCATGGCGTTAGATATTTTTCAAGCTGGACGTGCGATATCGGCCACCAGAGCGATAGCCAAAACAGCAGGTGAAACCATGAAAGAAGCGGCGCCGAAATTAGCTGAAGCTGTGGTTAAGAATTCTTCACAAGAAATATCCACTATTGCTCAGCAAGTGGGTCAGCAAGTCTCTGAACAGATCGCGGAACAAATTGGTAAACAATTAGTTAGTGGTGTGGAGAAGGGCTTAGAAAAAGTGGCTGAACGCGGCGGACAGATTGCTAAATCATTAAGTAAAGCTTTCAGTCAAGAAGCCATCCAGGCACTGGTAACCCAATCTGTTGAGAAGGTAGCCACCCAGGCAGTAGAAAAAGGGGTGCAAATTACAGCAGAAGAACTCACTAAGCAAGTCACTAAATTAATCCGTAATGAAGTGATCAAACAAGCTATCAAAGCCTGTACGTTTGTTTCTCTCGATTTGGTATATGTGACGGCTAATGCTGGTAAAACGGTGACTAGCGGTATTATTGGCCTAGAAAAAGCCAAGTTACAAAAAGAGATTGAAGCATTAATCCTGCAACAAAATTTTATGGAATTCTGTTTTGATTGGTACGAAAAAGCGAAAGAGCAGCAAGGTAAAACGATCAAAGATCTATTAGATAAGCAGAGTGATACCTTAGCGGGTGTAAGTAAGACGAGGAGTGAAACGGGTATGTTACAAGCGCGCATTGCTAGTGCAACGGTTTAGATGTAGCAAACTTTTATGCTGTGGTTATTTCAATTAACGATTACTAACCATAAGTTAGTAATTAAGCAGCTGGATTTTGATAATTGGCATGGCTTGATAATGCTATTCTAATTCAGATTTAGCCATTATTAGCCTGAAATTGATGATGAAAAAGCAAAATCTAGCGGCTAATTGAAGTTGATCATAAATTAATAATCACTGTTGTTGCGCTACTATCGCTGATAGTGAAATTTAATGATCAATAAAACAATACCATAAAAGCATCCTGGCAAGCAGCGTGAGTAAGCAGGCAGTACAAAACGCGCGAAGAAATGGGGATTTACCCACTATGCAGATAATTTTAGTAGGAGGCAGTTATGAGTGATATTCAATTAATGTCCGCCAATTCAGCTTCAGTCAATAAGTATGATGATTTGGGTAGTAGTGGGCTTTATGACGTTAGTAATATGGATGCTATTGCTCAGATCAATGAATTGATTATTAAGTTAGCTGAAGTATTAAAGAAACTGCGCAATATTTTGCAGGAGTTTAACCAAAAGCAACAAGAATTAGGTTGGAATATACAAACTTCATCCCTCGATAAAAAACGCGAAGGAATCGAAAATGCTTATGATGCGGCAAAATTAACCGGTGCATTTCAAATTGTATCTGGTGCGGTTGGCGTACTAAGCGGTGTTTTTGCCAAACAATTTGGCGAAATAGCCACTCATTTGGGACAAGCTACTAGTAAAGGTTTGGAAGGGAGTGGCCAGTTAGGCTCTGCTGAAATGACAAAAAAAGCAGAATTGGAAAAAGTCGAAGGTGATTTCCAAGCGATGAATGCGCAGAACTATGCAAAAAACACTAAGGACACATGGGATAAAGCTTGTCAATTATCCGAACAGATGCGTTCTATCGTCAAAGATTTAGTTGACTTATACACGCGTATTAGCTCAGCGGTAGTAAATAAGTAAATTTTAACTAATAAATAGCATAGTTAACCGGTTAAGGAAAAAACCACCGCTCAAAATAGGCTATTGAGCGGTTTTAATTAAGTGAGGCTTTGGCCCAAGATGATTATGACAAATACCAACCAGGGGGGGACGCTAGCGCAATTAATCGCCATCATTGAACAGGCATTGACTCAACCGCAAACAGAACAACAAAAACAACCAGACATCTCAAACGAGATATTAAATGCGACTTACCAACAAGCGGTCGATGCCTATCAAGAACTGCAATTGTCGCCGGCATTAACTGCTTTTACTTATTTGGTAATGTATCAGCCTTGCGAAAGAAAATATCTAATCGGCTTGGCTTCTACATTACACGCACTAGAACAATATCCGTATGCATTAGTGTTTTATGGCTATGCCAGTTTACTTGATGCGAGAGATGCGGGAGTGACTTTTCGTATTGCTCAATGCTATCTGGCAATTGAGCAAACTAGAGAGGCTATTGATGCACTACAGACATCAATAGAGCAGAGTTTTATTGCACCAATACAACCTGATATACGTAGACTTGCACAGACATTGTTAGATGAAGTTCTATAGTGACTTTCATGACTAATAGGAGGGTATTTTATGCCATATGATAATACTATTGATCCTAGCACAGCAGCACTAGCTTACCTAGATCTGGCTCAATCGCCAAACAAACCATCAGCTCCGGCAAGGCAGTTCAATATTAACCAGGTACCACTTACACAAGCAAATAATGCGTCTGAGTGGTTAGATCTGGCGGTGCCAAAAGGTGAGGTTCAGGCAAGTAAACCGTTGGATCTAAAACCAGAAATTGAACAGCAAATTAATCAATCTAAGCAATACTATGATGAAGCTAAGCAGCAAGGTGTTGAAATTGCTAAGCGTTCATTTTTTAAAGAACTATTAAATGTGGGGATCGCAGGCGTTGGTTTAGGGCTTTCAATTGCAGCTACCCTATTTACTGCCGGCGCAACAATGCCATTACTGGTTGGTTCAAGTATTACATTTGGTTTGGCGGTTGCTGATGCTGGATGTGCTTACGCCAATTGGCATAGTGAAGCCAAGGGCGGTGAAGGATTGAAGTTAGGAGCTGATGCCATAGCTAATGGTGTCTATCGACTGCTCAATAGGGCAGGTATGACAAATGACAGCGCTGAGAACTGGGCTAAATATACCTCTGCTTTTTTACGTTCAGGCTTAGTTGTCGGTACACTATGTTCGGGCGGTGCGGTCACAACAGCAACATTGGGTGCGTTGAGTAGTACTTTCTCAGCCACTAAATTGGTGAGTAACAGTGTCGATGCATTTACTTCAAGGACGGCGTCTGTGGCTTTGGATAATGCGGTTGAGAAAAAAAATCTGCTACAGGAACAGCATGCACAACAGCAGCAAAAAATAAGCAAATTGAAAAGCATGCACGATGGGCTTGAGCTGCAACACAGAGAACATAGAGAGCAACAATATCAAGCAGATTTGGCCAATTTAGAGCAAAGAAATCGTCAATTGGAGCATGAACTTAAATGGCTAAAGAAAAAAGTTGGTTATGTAAAATAAAATACCTGCAAATGTTATCATTGTTTAGAAAATAATAATTAAGAGTCACTATATTATTTTGTAATATTTAGATTTCATGTTGCTAATTTAGCAGATAATCTGTTAACCATAAAAATTAACCGGTTCCGTTGCAACCCGTTAATTTTTTCAAAACATATCCTTGTTTTTAGTTTAATAAATATATTAATTTTTCCTAATTATATTTAAATGTTAATTTATTTTTATCATCTAACGATAAATCTAATTCGTTATATCCAATTTAGCTATTATATTCAGTTTAGTTATATCTAATTATCAATACTCCCGCTATTAAATGTAATTCTACATAATAACTCGTTTGTTTTTTCTTATTTCAGGTGAATACCGGATATAAAAAATGATTATTAACCACCAAACTATGTAATAGGAAAGAAAGCAATAATACAGAAATAAATCATTAAATAACAATAACACACTCGAAATATTAATCAGGGATAACGCTGTATAGGTCTTTTGGTTTTAACAAAATTTTAAGTACTAATATATCGTTAAATGTTTTGATCAAGTGAAATAGCATTGTTTATATCGTTGGTTAATAAGTATCTACTGCCATTTTTATTGATACCTCAAAAATGAAATGGCTAAAGTCTGGCAAACAATGCTTAATTTGACGTTAGGGTAAAATTATGGATTTCAATGCTATCATCAACCAATTATCGCAACTATCTGCTAATGCTGCTGGTGATATTAAAAGTAAAATTGCCAACGCTGATCCAAGTAATCCTGATCAGATGCTACAGATGCAGTTTGCGGTACAGCAATATTCCAATTTTATCGGTTACGAAAGCGCTTTGATCAAAGTGGTTAAAGACATGATACAAGGGATTATTGCCAAAATATGAAAAGAGAAGATAAACAATTATTGGTAGAGATTGCACTTGCCGCTGCCAACCATGGATTAATAAAACAGGCTTATGCCATTTTAGCTGCCTTTCCTGAATTGATTGCCGACGAAGATGCGCGTGCGCTATGTAGCAGTTTAGTCTACTTTGCGTTAGGTGAAAATAATGCCGCAATACGTTCGTTAACCGGCATGAAAAGTAATCAAGCGGAAGGATTGCGTTGCTTATTCTCTTCGCCTGCTGACATGGTCAATCAATCGCAAATTTTTACTTTATTAGCGGGAGATGAAAATGGACATTAAAGCGGTAGCCCCTATCAATTTAGTGAAGAGTCAAACGACAGAAGCGGTTAATCCAGATAGCCAGTTAGTTGAAAAATTCAATCAATTAATGCAACACGGTCAAGGGCAAACTGCAGCATTAGGAACCGTTCTACCATCAACTGTCGAGCCGACGGCGCAGGCGCTGTCTCCTACCCAAGCCGTTCAAGGACAAGCAATGATAGTGAAAGCTGTTCTTGAAGTGGATATGGCAGCTAAAACGGCAGGCAGTCTTGCCCAATCGATCAATAAATTAGTGACAATGCAATGAAATACTTAAAGTATTTATGTTTAATATTAGTGTTGTTCTTGACTGGATGTAAGGTCGAATTATACCGAAATTTGCCTCAAGATGAAGCTAATCAGATGGTTGCATTATTGATGTTAAATCACATTGATGTTAATTCTGAAATTGATAGTAAAACCGGCAAAGTGACATTGCAAATCGAAAAAGATAAGTTCATCGATGCAGTGGAAATACTTAGGCAAAATGGTTACCCCAAAACGCAATATGTCGGTATTGAGGATCTCTTTCCAGCGGGTCAATTAGTTTCTTCTCCTGCGCAAGAAGAAGCAAAAATGCGTTATCTTAAAGAACAACAACTTGAGCGTACGCTATCAAGTATGGATGGGGTCATTAGTGCACGAGTCTCTATTGCTCAGGCGGATAATAGTGACAGTAATATTGATAATAGCACGCCTGAAAAGTCGGTAGCGGTTTACATTAAATATTCACCAGAAGTCAATATGAGTGGGGTTGAAGCGCAAATTCGCAATTTAATCAAGAATGCGATATCCGGTTTGCAATCCGATAAAATTAGTTTGTTTTTGCAACCGGCAGAATTCCGTTATCAACCCCAGAAAATTCAAACTAATCAGCAATGGCAATATCTACAAAATTACATTGTAGCCAATAAGACGTTAATTTTATTAACTTTTACCGCAATATTTATTGTCGTGTTTGCCGCAGTGATATTTGGACGTCGTAAGGATAAATCTTAATGACTGAATTGGCAGTGAGATTTAATTATTTATTATTCCATCCAGGTGAGATCATGCATGCTAAATGGTGGCAATGGCTTGGGCTTAATGAATGGCAGTCTCGCTACCCAACTAGTAATGAATTAAAACGCCGCTTAGATAAATTGATACTTAATCGATTAGGAGTTCAGCCTACTTTATATCGTCAAGTAGCGGAAAATATGCAGACCTGGCTTTTATTATTAACCCAAAAGCCATTTTTATTTACTGTTGTTGGATTAGTTTGTAATCCCTCTCCTGACTATTTATGGGATAGCGCTTATAGGTCACGTTTAGCGACCTTATTAAGTCAGGAACAGATAAAGCAACTAATTGCTTTATGGCCGACCGAGTGCCACACGGTTGCGGTACCCTGGTTAGTTGACGAGTTCCTTGAGCAGGCACACCTATATGCCTTAAATGTTTTCTCTCATTATTGGCAGGGAGATGATTTTGCACTGCTTTTAGCCAGGTATTTTGCTCCATTAGAGGAGCAAATGCTCTGTTCGCAACAACAAATTGAACAGGCTGTTCGCTGGTTATTTCGTTTGGAGCGTTTCTTATGAATGGTTTTTTAGTGTTAGTTAAAGAGTGTGAGCTCTTAAAGCAAACATTGGAAATCACACCTGAAGAAATTCAGCAAGGTTTGGCTGAATGCAGACGGGAGCAGAAAGCCAAACAACGTATTAAGCAATATGCAGATAAAGTAAGGCAAGAGTGTGATGCGCTTCGGCAGGCAGCACAACAAATTGTTGCTGAAGCAGAGATAGCCGTTAAGCAGCAAGAAAAAGCGTGGCGAACACAATTACAGCAAGAAATAGTGGCAGAAAGTATCAATTGGCTGGTTGAACAGGCAGAGTTGGAAAAACACTTAGTCATCGTCTTACAGGAACGGATCGGTCAACAAGTAAAATTAGTTCTCAAAGCCTGGTGCCAAAAACAAAATATTAGTGAAAATCTTATTAACCAGATCACTGAGCATATTGGTGAAGCAACCACTAAACAAAGTTTGGTCCTGAGTGTTTCACCAGAACAGGCAGATGCCTTGCGTAAAATATTTGCTGAACAAATACAAATTAGGATCCGTTCTGATTTTGCACCATGGCAAGCAGAACTAAGTTCAAGTTGTATGACATTACGCTTTGATTTATATGAACACCTGGAAAGGCTACTAGAAACTTGTGTTCCTACGATGAATAAAACGCATTTGAGAGGAACTTGTGATGCGAATTGATCAAGCGGATTATCTCAATTTTCAATCTCTGCAAGAGAGCAAGCAGGCGACAAGTTTTATCCCAGCAGAGAGTACGGCAATGCAAGCCAGTATTGCCTTAGCGGAAGTCCGAGCTGAAGCGCTGGAAGAAACGTTAGAAGGTTTAAGCTTAGGACTAAGCCAAGTAATGAAAAAAATAGCTGATGCCAATAAAAAGCAAAGTGCATTATTTAATGGCGTAGAAAAACTCTTACAGCAACTAGACGAAAAGCAACGAGGAGCTATAGAGCAAATTGCTAAACAACTTCTTTCCTTTAAAGATGGCGATAAAATTTTACAGCAAATTCCTCAGTTTGCCTTAGACAAAGGACAGCTAATTTTTTTGTTAGCAATATTGCAGGGTATGACAAGTTTAGCCTTATCTGAACGTTCGAAAATCAAACAGTTTTTAATGTCACTGTTAGCCGAAGAAGATATTGAGCTAGCGTTAATTGCGGCTAGTCAAGGTATGGTGATTGATACTTCACGTTTGCAAGCTTTTCGGCAACTCTATCAACATGCTGCCCGTGGAGAAAAAGGGTTAAGTCATTGGTTTAAATTATTACAACAACATGAAGATCGAAGACGGACTATTCAATTATTAATTCGTGCCATATCGGAGCCTCTAGTGAGTCATGAACAGTTAGATATGACTAAATTGGTAACTACGATTGATGATTTACGTCGCTTATGGCTGTTTTTAGCTTTTTCTGAGCACTGTGCTTCTTTGTCGCGCACGCTCAATTTAGCCAATGATACTGTTGCAGAAGTCAGTATTGAATTATTAGAGCAAGGTTGGATCTATCCTGAGGCATTAGCGCAGTTGATAATAAAATTGCCATTAACAATCTTGCAACGTTTAATTTTTTTACGTAAATGGCGTGAAATTATGGTGGTCATGAGTGAAGCTTGTTATCGCGATCCAGAACAAAAAGAGCATATTCAAGAAGTCATGTTACAACTGCTTGAACAGTGGAATGATGAGTATGCTGTTTAAAGGAGAGGAGAAATGCGTAAAGAAGATAGTGTACTTGCTCGTTTTGGTCAATTATTAGGCCTACCTTTAGTATGGGATGAGAGTGATCAGTGCACTTTATTACTTGATAATCAATTGATGATGTCTATCCATGCTAAAGGAACTTATTGGCAATTATATGGTTTTTTGGGACAGATTGATGCGCAAAAAGCACACTTACTATTCATTAATTGTATGCACCACAATATGCAACTGGTTGAAAATAATGATGGTGCGGTAGGTTATGATTCAGTGCAACAAACCTTATTATATGCAGTAAATTGGCCGGTTCCTGCTAGTGGTGAAGAACTATTAGTCTGGTTTGAACGTGCGACAATTTGCTATGAAGCACTTTACCGTGAGTTTAGTCAGTGTCCGGAGCTAATAATATAGGTTGTTATATGACGATTGAATTGGATAGATTTGCAAAAAATTTGTGGACTGATCCTTGTTTGATATCAGGCCAACAGGATCAAGGTAGTTCAAGTTTGGTTCATGCTCAAATGAGTTTTAATGACCGTTTGTTAAGTACATTAGCTAAACTACCTTTTCTGAAAAATGAAAATGCGATTCGGACCTATGTTGCCCGCCTTAATATAACAGTTCAAGAGAAATTAACCGTGTTCTTACGCTCATTAGCGGAAAGGTATGGTTTGGCTACCGCAGTACAAACACTCCCGAGACTAGATTTATCACCAAAGACACCACTGGCTGCCCATAAAATAGAATTTATTCCCCAATCTATGTTGTTAGCGATGAGTCAAGCGCATTCAATGTCTGATCATCAAGCTGAAAATATTAATAATAAAATCTTTTCACTGATCCAGTTTAGTAATGCAATAAAAGAACTAGTCAATCAAGGTGGACCCGCCCAGTTACCAATTCCGACTAGCATACCTAAATTTGGTAATTGGTTTTATTGGGAAGATAAAAATATTCAAAAAGTGCAACAAGCTATTGCTGACTATCATAAACTGGTTGAAAAAAATGAATATCAAAGTGCCTCTGCACGTTTGTTAGCTTTAACTGATCTACGCTATCCGGGTGATGAATTTTCAGATCTTTATAGCAAATTAAAAAGATATCTTGATCTTTATCGGCAAGCCCTAGATGAGATTGAACAATGTTGTCTTACGGTTCCTTCATCGCAACAAGTTCATCTAACTTCATTATTGGAGCAAGTTTTAGTGCAGAAAGAGCACATTGCGGCAGTGGCTGGCCAGTTGGCAATGTTACCTGAATTTTGGCAGCAGACAGTGATAAAGCGGCAGATCATCAATGCCCGTTTTGTCAGTTTACCTGATGAACTTAGGAATTCAGCCTCGGAATCGGTCTTACTACTCAGCCATCAGCTGATTGAAATGTTTGATCAGGTACCCTCAGTAAATGACTGGCAACTACAATTGACTGAATTTTGGGCGAACGCTGAATTACCATTACCTTCATCATCTGAACTGACCACTTTAGTGGCTATTTTAGCCAGCGAACGGCCGGCATTAGCTGGCCAGGTTGCAATTCCTTTTAAAGAAGAAAAAGATAAAATTCAGTCTGGTATTTATCAGCAATTAATTCGAGTACTAACAAGAAGTTTAACCCAGGTAAAAGAAAATAAATCGGTTCTTAAACAACGCCTGGGATTTGATGACAAACAGAGTAAGGTTCGTAGCCAAGCAGCGCTTTTAAGCAGTTGGTTAAATAGGGCCGGAGAAGAGAGCTACTTACATGAACAGTATGTAGCAGCAATGCTAATTGGCATTAGTGGTGAGCGTTGTAGCATGCTAGATAAAACCGTTATTGCTTATGGAGCGGTAAATATCGATAATTTAGAGATAGAGCCAGGATGTGAAGTTGATATTCAGCAATTAGCCAATGAAGAAAAATGGGTTGTTTTGGCGAGAAAAGTGCTCGCTGCACAAGATAAAGCCTATCGATTTGAAGAGTTGTATGATAGAGAAAGTGGCCATTCTGCTATCAATTTCCATTATGATGTGGAACAACGTGTATTGACATCTCGGTTAATGGCATCACCTGAGCGGTATTTGCCTTTTTTAACTAAAAAGATCTCGGCACTAACGGCTTATCATAACGAATTACAATCTCTGACTGATAGCTTAAATATAGGTAAAGTGCGCAGCCGTTTTGTAGAAGAGCTGAAACAAATTAGCGAGCAGAAGCAGCATTTAAGTTTATTACAGGATGCGGTAAGGTTTTGGCAAAGTGTAAAACAGCAATATGAGCAACATGAGCAATATGTTGATCAATTGCAAAAATTACAAGATATTACTTTGCAGCAAGTAAGGCAGCTGAATAAACAAGGTTATCTGGCTTTTTTACCTCAGTTACAGCAACTTGACTTAGCTATGTATGCTCTTAGTGTGCAAAAAGAGAGGTTAACTGAAAAACTATTGCAGCAGGGATCCTCCTTAGATAACAGTCAATTACAAGAAATTGATCAAGGTATAGTTAAGCTAGATGAGGAGTATCAGGCAGCTTTGCTGTTACTCGTTCGTTTTGATAGGCAGGCAAATAAAATTGAGGGCTATCCAGAGCAGGGCGATTACTATAATGTCCAGGCATGGCGACATTGGGTGGTGCAAAATATTACCGGTGAATGGGGAGGATGGTTAGGTGAATTTAGACCTGATTTGAACACCTTGATTTTACAGCACCAACTGGCTAAAAATGGTATGCAAACGTTGAGGGAAGCTTATCAAGAGTTGTTTCAAATACTCAACCCGTCTATATTTTTCAAATCGTTGGATACTAATAAGTATCAGGAGATTTTGGCGGCTTTTAGGGATTTGCATCGCTGGGTAATGGCACATCCGATGGAATCACAAGCGCTAGCCAAGAATATTACCCATGCTTATCAAATTATTACTGGCAATAGCGGTTGGTTTGGTGCTGATCTTGCTACTGCTGTTAATTCGGTTTGGCAAAGTGCGACGGTAGAAAATCAAGTTAAAGATATTTTGCAGGGTACCAGAGAGCTACTTCCCTTACAGCCATCATACTCAATGACACCGGAAATGATCGCACTATTGCATTTTACCCATTTATTACCTTACCTTGCTGGCGGTATAAAAGGCGGCGTTCATAGTGGTTTAATAAGCTCAGTAGCAACACTTTTGGGTGCTGGTTGGGCAACCGGTATGATAGGTGGCTTTGTCCAAACTTGGGTGGAACAGAAAATAGCCTCAACCGTATCAGCCCATCGTAATACCGAAGTAATGGTTAATGCCCTGATGCTTGGCATTCGTGAACAGGGTAGTTTTCAGCAACGTGCGGCTTCGGTCATGAGTTATATGATGAAACGCCAGTTACTACAAGATATCGGTACCTTAGGCCGCGATTGTTTCGAAACCAATAAAGTCGGAACTCTGCGCCGTTGGTGGCAAGATACCACTAATTTTTGGCAGAAAATGGATGTTAAAGCAAAATTATTTAGTGTCGCAGCAATTGTGGGGCCAGCCGCCATTGCAGCTACCGTTGCGACGGCTGCATTAATATTCACTGTAGGAACTGGCGGAGTAGGGTTAGCCGTATTAGGCATAAGTGCATTGTTAGCTGCGATAGTAGGTGGTTACTTTGGCTATAGTGGGTTAAGTTTACTAAAAAATAGCGACTTCCTGGGTTTGCGTCAGGCATATGAATATGCGCAGGATAAAATGACCGAACAGCGTATCCAGGACGCGTTACAGCAATTTATTAACAAACAATATCAGGGCAAAACCGTTGCTGAACATTTAGATGTTCAGGTAGCCGATATTGAAAAAAAGATTTCACTTAAGCAAGTAGCTAAGCAGAATCAAACACAATCTTTTATGCGACAACTAGAAAATTGGGGACGTGAAGAACAGCAGAAAATAGCCATCAATCAGCAAAAACAGCGCGCTGAATTAGTCAATAAGGTGGCCCAACAATTAAACGATTGGCAAGAGATCGATGGTCAGGAGTTAATAAAGTGTTTAAATGATATTGATGAGGTACTTGTCCAATCTGGACTTGTTGCCGCCTAATTTTGTCAAGGGTATCTAAAACTCGTCTAGCCGCCTGAAATGGTTATCGATTGGCGTAATTTAGTATAACTTATTAATTTAATTGAACCTGCTGGCGCATGTTACTCGTTGTATTGCGCCCATAAATATTTTTTCGTTAATTTTAACCCGCTTGGCGCAAAATTCATTTTGCTTGCCATGGGGTCATTTCAGGTATTTACCTGATACGAAGCCAGAGCTTCCTCTTGCATGCTTAATAAATAGTAAAGAGGGAAGATGATGAAATTGCAACTGGCTCGTAATCTTGAACATTTTTTTTCTTTGTTCAATCACAGGAAAGTCGAAATTTCAACGGCAATTGAATGCCACTGGCCACCTTTTGGTCTGCGTATTGAAATTATTGAAGAGCGTATTCTTATGACCAGTTGGTTATTAAAAGAGGGTGATTTTGATCTTCTACATGCATTAAAAATTAATCAACCTGAGCGGTTTTGGGGGATCCCGCAGCGAGTATTTATTATTCGCCACCGAGCTTATGTGAGCGGATGGTGCCCAAAGGAGAGTGATGGTCTTTTTTTATTTCGTTTGTGTCAAAGACAGCGTCAATTTCTTTCTCAGTTACCTAAAGGAGCCGCCTAATAATGTCAATAACTCGTTGGTTATCTCAGATTGCAGGACGTCAAGATATTATCCTTAGCGCCATGTTAATGTTGTCAGTATTCATGATGATTTTACCGCTGCCAACGACTTTAATTGACGTTTTAATCGCGATCAACTTAGGGTTATCGATCATTTTATTTATGATGGCTATCTATATTCGTGATCCGCTTGACTTCTCTGCCTTTCCATCCATGTTGTTGATTACCACACTGTATCGTTTAGCATTGACCATCAGTACTAGCCGCTTGATCTTATTACAACATGATGCTGGTGAGATCGTGTATACCTTTGGTAATTTTGTCGTTGGCGGTAATCTTGGAGTTGGGATCATTATTTTTGCCATTATCACTATTGTACAGTTCATTGTTATTACTAAAGGTTCTGAACGTGTGGCCGAAGTGAGCGCCCGATTTTCTCTCGATGGCATGCCGGGCCGACAGATGAGTATTGATGGTGATATGCGGGCAGGTATTATTGATGCAACTGAAGCCAAACGGCAAAGAGCATTGGTACAAAAGGAAAGTCAACTTTATGGTGCCATGGATGGCGCGATGAAATTTGTCAAAGGCGACGCCATTGCCAGCGTAATAGTTATTTTAGCTAATATTTGTGGTGGGATTGCCATTGGCGTGATCCAACATAATATGTCGGCGACAGAAGCACTGAATACTTATGCCATTTTGTCGGTCGGCGATGGATTGATTGCGCAAATCCCGTCATTGCTTATTTCCATAACTGCAGGATTAATAGTTACTCGAGTGCCCGGCGAAAAAAAAAATAATCTGGCAGGTGATTTAGTACAACAAATACTTAGTCAACCTATGTCATTGCAATTGACCGCTGGTATTTTATTAGTTTTCGCTATCATCCCTGGTTTTCCTTGGTTTGTATTTGGTTCATTGGCCTTGATGCTATTTGGCTGTTCTTATTGGATGAAGCGTAACGTAAAAGTGAAAAAAGGCACAGGTCAGATTTATCCTTCAGCAGAGAATGGAGCGGAGCAGGCATCGCGGGAGATGACGCCTGGCACAATCCCGCTATTAATCATCGTTGGCCAACAAATAATGACTGAGACAATGGCTGACAAATTACAAAATTTACGTTGGCAATTATTTGAAAATTTAGGCTTGCCTTTACCTGAAATACAGTTGCAGGTCGACACAAAAGAGACAAACACATTACAAATACTGTTATATCAAGAACCTGTCTTTAAGACAGAGATAGATCCAGCGGCAATTTTATTAACTCAACCAATAGACTTACCTCAAGTACGTCAGGAACAACTGATTTTTAATCATCAAACGATTTATTGGTTGGCGCACGATCATCCCTCATTGTCACCAACTGTCGGCTATAAAGGAGTAGAAATTGTCACCTATTTGGTAGAAAAAGTAATTTATCACTTTGGTAAGGAGTTTTTAGGGGTACAGGAAACGCGTTATCTAATGGATGCGATGGAGATGCGTTATGCCGAATTAGTGAAGGAGTTACAGCGCTTACTGCCAATTAGTAAAGTGACCGATATTTTACAACGCTTAGTTGAAGAACAGATTTCTATTCGTGATTTAAGAACCATTTTTGAAACGCTGGTTGAATGGGGTTCAAAAGAAAAAGATACGGTAATGTTGACTGAGTATGTTCGGGTATCTCTTCGCCGGCATATTCGCCGACGCTTTACTAGCGAAGAGGGCTGGATCCCAATGTTGTTAGTCGGTGACGGAATTGAAAATAGTATTCGAGAATCTATTCGTCAATCAGCGATAGGATCTTATTGTGCCCTTGAACCAGCCCAAGAGCAGCAGATTATTGCGGCTATAAAACAAAAGTTACCCACTCAGGTTGGCTGTGTCGTATTAACTTCATTGGATGTACGTCGCTATCTACGCAAAATTATCGAACCGGCATTGGCAACAACCGCTGTACTTTCATTCCAAGAAATTGGTGAAGATGCCAATATCAAAGTCCTTGCTCAGGTTGATATTATGGGGGAGAAACTGGATGCGCTCACTGGATAAAGCAAAAATCATTCAAGCGATGGCCTCTCCTCTCTTTCAGCCATTGACGGATATTCTTCCTTATCGATGCCTTGGTAAAGTACAGGAAGTATCCACTAATTTGGTTAAAGTGACGCTGCCAGGCGCTAAACAAGGTGAATTATGTCTAATTGATAATCGGTTAGCTGCAGAGGTCGTTACCATTAAAGCGCAAGAAGCCTGGTTGTCATCGTTTGACACTACCAACGGATTAGTGGCTGGCGCTTATGTTGAACGTTTAGGTCATGGTCATCGCGTGCCGGTAGGTGAGCATTTATTAGGTGGCATTGTGGATGGCTTAGGGCGGCCGTTAGAAAAAATGCCGAACGCGGGTGAATGGCGTAGTAATCATAACGCGGCGCCAGACCCCTTGACACGTCAGTTAATTAGCGAAGTTTTGCCAACCGGTATCAAAGCGATAGATGGTATTTTGACGCTGGGTATGGGCCAAAGGATCGGTATTTTTGCTGCCGCCGGTGGTGGGAAAACTACTCTATTGGGTATGTTAGCTCGGGGCTGTGAAGCTGATGTGGTGGTATTGGCTTTGGTTGGCGAGCGTGGACGTGAAGTGCGAGAATTTCTCGATAATCATTTACCGGCTGCTGCGCGAAAAAAAACCATCTTAGTTGTCGCCACCTCCGATCGTCCGCCGTTAGAGCGAATGAAAGCTTCTTTGACGGCAACCACCATTGCTGAATATTTTCGTGATCAAGGTAAACGGGTATTGTTGATGGTGGATTCATTGACCCGTTTTGCGCGTGCGGCACGGGAAATTGGTTTAGCAGCAGGAGAACCACCGGTTGCCAATGGCTTTCCGCCTAGTGTGTTTGTGCATATGGCCGCTTTATTAGAGCGGGCTGGCCCCGCTAAGGTAGGTAGTATTAGTGCTATTTATACCGTGTTAGTAGAAGGTGATAATATGAATGAACCTGTCGCTGATGAAGTGCGTTCTATTTTAGATGGCCATATTGTTTTATCGCGCCAATTAGCTGCCGCAGGACATTTTCCCGCTATTGATATCAACGCCAGTGTTAGCCGAGTTATGGATAATATTGTTAGTAAAGAGCATAGCTTACATGCACTTCGCTTACGGCAATTGCGAGCACTTTTTCAAGATGTGCAGCTATTGATTCGTGTTGGCGAATATCAATTTGGGCAAGATAAAGATACCGATGAAGCAATTGAAAAAAATCAGCCAATTAATCAATTTCTGCGTCAGGATTGCGATGAATGGGTTTCGTTTTACCAGACGATAGAAAATCTTAGCCAATTGGTTTAGGGTCTATGAAAGAGCAATTCTCTGACATTGAGCGCGTTGTTATTAAAAAATTATTGCAAATACGACAACAGCGAGAAATAAGCTTGCAATCTCAATGGCAACAAATTGAGCGTGAGCAGCAAGCGCTACAATCAACCGTTGCCGAGTTGGAAGGGCAACGGATGAAACTTTGGCACGATTTAGCAACGCCTGCATTGCCAAATGAGACCATTTCCCGTGACCAATTAGCATTATTTAAGCAATCTATGAGGGAAGTTTATCTGGCCGAGCGAGCCCTAAAAGAGCGTATCGATCAGCTGGCTGAAACGATCGCTGAGCTTGAGCGCCAAAAGGAGCAACTAGCTAAACAACGTCTGCTAATGATTAAGAATCAAGAAAAACTGAAAGAGGTGGTGAATGACTAATATGATCGAGCGTAATGTTGTCACCGCGAGTAGGGTGGCTAATATTCAACGCCGCCAGGAGACTGATCCGGAACTAAAACGGCGTTTTGAACGTTTTTTGCAGGTGCAACAGCCTGACAACGCTGCGTCAGCCGCTGGTTGGTCTTCGGTATCAGAGACACTGGCTTATCGCAATAGATCAGATACATTAAATAATGTTTATCTGTTACGTCAAGGTAATAGTTTAAATTATCGCTTACTGAATGGCCCGATGATGGGTATGGTTATCATTGCGCGCTGGCAAAAACACGGTGCGGTACATTTACAGTTAAAACCGGCTAATTCTGTGCAATGTCGTGTTTTGGCTCGGGTAAAGCAAAAATTAACAGCAACATTAGCACAACGAGGTTTTTTACTCTCTTTGGAGATAGAAGATGGTGCACAATGACCAGCGAATGCTTTACCAGTGGTTAAGCACCGGTTTAGCAAAAGATAATTGTCGCATTCAGCTTGCTTATGTTGAAGGAGATGGCCAGTGGTGGTCATGGTTGTCCGATGATTCAGTCGGTATTTGGTGTGACAATCCTAATTGGCAGCAGGCGCTACAAACCTATAGCGGGAGCGCTGATCCAACTCTTGTTACTGAAGATTTGTTTCCTTGTATTAGCGCAGCCTGGTTTGCATTACTTGGTGACACAGTTAATGCAAGATTGAGCCAACAGCCGATTGATTACCACTTGCCTAAGGGTATTTATCCCGTTATTACAGTAGACGAATGTCAGTTTGTGGTGGTCAATATTGGATTGGAAAAATGGCAGGCTGCTTTCGCCGATTGGACACCATGTGACGTTCCATCTGTGCAAGTGACGGTTAAATTGTTAGCCGGTTTTATTGCTGATTGTGAAAGTATTCGTCATAGCTATGGTTATTGGTTAGCTGGTGATGTGGATATTCGGCAAAATGAAGCATTATTATGGTGGCATGAACCATTGGCAATTGTGAAATTAACCGATATTAATCAATTATGGGTAAAAGAGATCCGACCGACGGTAACATTTAACCAAATACCCTATTTAGCTCAAGTGGCCACCATTGATTTGCCACTAGCGCAACTTTATACTTTGATCGCCGCTGAAAATTTGACAGGCAAGGTGACGTTGGAAACTCGGGTTCGATTATTGCATGATGAACAACCCGTTGCATGGGGAGAGCTATTAACCGCTCAAACTGGGACGGCATTTCACTGTCTTGAACTGGAAAAATAGTTTTGCTGTTTTTTCTTGCCTCTTTTTTCTAATGCAATAATATTGAAAATATTTAGCCTAGACAAAATAGGTAGAAAAAACAGTGAGTGTCAACAAGCTATATATGCTCATGCTTATGATGACATGCAAGGGCAATGCATTTGATTTTATCAGACAAATACAGCAGGATTAACGATACGACTACCGCGCCAATAAGGTATAGATAACCAGTGGCCTTATCATGCCAGTCGAATAAAAACATGCAATAGAATGAGATTGATGATATTAACAGGAAAGCGATTATCATCAATAAGTATGACACAATCAGCGATAGGCATTTTTTCATATAACCTCCTATTAGATTAGATGACAATATTATTTACATCTATCTTTCATTGATATGATCCTAACTATAGATGATTATTAACGGATCGTATAAAAAATTTAAATTTTTCATAATATTTAATCTTTTTTGTTACCGTTAGCAATGCTCTTTTTAGGCTATTATCAAGTTTTTTGCGCTTTAGCGCCAAGCGGGTGGTTGAATTTTTTTCAAAACATCATGACAGTGTTCCGTCGCATAATCAATCATCTGATTATATAAGGCGGCCGAACAAGTAAAGGTATTTGTGCAGCCAAGTAATCGATCTTTCCAATCATTAAAGATATTTTCTGTAATCAGGGTGGGATCAAGTTTGTGGGCTTTTTCCATTAAGGCGTAAGCATAATATCTAAGCATGAGGGGCGAATCTAATTCAGTACCAAAAATAGCACTAGATGAATAGCGGGTAAAAACGGCGGATAAAGAAAGTAGGTGTTCTGCTTTATTTCGCTCGCTACTGGCTGTCAAATCATATAGCTTTATGATCTGGTTATAATTGTCATTTTTTAAGCTATAGCCGTGTTCAAGATCGATCACATGAGCAAAAATCTCCTTCAATGTCTGCTGTGATGTCTCATCAATTAATTTAGTGGCAAAAGTATTGGATTTTTGTGCCTGAAAAAATAGTGTATTAAGTTGTTGGTCTAAATTTAATGTCTTAATCAGTTTATTGAATGTTGCTTGGTGTTGACTATAAGTAAAATGACTAGAAAACAGTGGGAAATCTTGGTTGAAGCATTCCTCTAGAATGAATTGCTGAGAACTTAAATTTTCGCCATGCTGAAAAACAAAAATGTTATTCCACTTGGTTTCCAGATCAGGATCTAGCATTTTTGTCAGATTATTTTCAGCAACCACTAATGTTCTACCCGCCTTGGTCGGAGAAAGTAACAGATAGTTTTGTGCGTTATTATCTGACCAATCTACCTTACCGGCAAAATCACCAAATATTCCTTCAATTTGTTCATATTCTAGTTGTTGCTTTATTTCAGGCAGTTGTAAATATTTTTCATAGATCTTGTTAGCCAGTTTTGTAGTCACGCTATCAATACCTGTTTGCGTTCTTGCGGCCAAGATCGTTTGAATAAAACTACTATTAAATTTCGCTGACACCATCAGATCCGGTTGGTGGTTAAAATGATTGAGAAAAATATTGATGAGCGCCGGATGTGTTTGCAGCGTATTAATTAATTGGGTTGAGGGGTTTGCCAGGTAGTTATCCATCAGTTTATTGACAAAAGTACTAATTTCTTTATTGGTCATAAAAGAGGGTTTTCCTAGAATATCCACTAGCGGTAAAGTCACATGGTTAAGATTAATGTCAGGCTGGTCAAAAGAGTGAATTAGTTGTAGCGCCAACTTATTTTTTAATTCCTGATATCTGTCATCAATACTATTAAGACTGGTTAGTAGACTGCTTTGATTATTGAAATGATTAAGCATCCCATCTAACTCATCTTCATCCCATTCATTAGGCAGGTGAAGAGTGAAACTATCATTTAAAGAAGCACCGGCAAAATTAGTGTTCATAATGCTTAGCTCTTTCAGGATCGTGTTACTCAGATCGGCATTGCTAACATCAGTGTTGGCTAGGTTAGCTCCGGTTAGATCAGCTTGATTGAAAATTGCTCCACGCAGGGTAAGAGCATTTAAATTGGCTTTTGTTAAATTGGCGTTAGTGAAATTTACACCTTGCAGGTTAGTATCAATTGAAGAGGCGTCAGTTAGGTTAGCCTTGGTTAGATTGGCATTCGTTAAGTTAGTATTGGCTATCTTAGCTTGCGCTAAATTGGCGCCAGTCAAATTACTGTTAGTCAAGTTACTATTATTTAAATAAGCGCCTTCTAATATAGTGTCATTCATGGCAGAGTCGACTAAATTAGTGTCACATAAATCAGCCTTAGCTAAGTTAGCCCCAATTAATTGCGCTTCATTTAAGTTAGCCGCGCGTAGATTAGCATTCACCAATTGAGTCTGGTTCATGATTGCTTTTGCTAAATTCGCCTCCACCATGATAATATCTGTCAGGTTAGCTCTACTTAGATTGGTACCTTGTAAATTAGCCTGAGCAAGGTTATGGTAGTTACCCAAAACCTGGGTAAGATTGAGGTAACTGAAGTCTTCACCCGATAAATTAAGGTTGACGTCAGGTCGCCGTTTGGCCAATTGTCTGCTTAATGCTTGCAGCTTTCGTTGTTGTGATTGATAGAAACTAGAAGTATTAGGTTCAGATAACCAGTGTTTAGCGGCTTCATTAGCCCTTTTACCACCCAGGCCTTGGGTTTTTAATTGATAAAGCCGCTCACGTATTGACACTGGTGCTAATTCCAGCTCACCCGCCGCATTGCGCAGATATTTGCGGCCATAAAGGGTATTTGTTTGCAGATTGATTTGCACCCAAATGTCTTTACCTCGTTGTTTCCCAATCTTTACTACCTGAACCTCTTTTCTCAAATCCGGACGATAAGCTGTCTCCACTTTGTAAGGGCTAGCCAGCTCAATCGGTAAGTCTTGTGCTTTTTTTTTCAGTGCTTTGATTAATGGGGTTAATCCGTGAACTTTCTGTTGGAGCTGCTGTGCGGCATTTTTTAAGGCATTAATACCTTTTATTCCCCCTGATGTTAATAATTCAAAACCGGGATCCGCACTACGTAAAAAAGATACGCCTAAGTCCCTATAAGTTTCAGCTGGTAAGCGGTTGGTGATCTGTGGAATACCAAATTTAACAAACTGTTTACCGCCTTCACGTAATGCTTGCTGAAAAGTTGCTTTTTTTAGTCCCGTTTTAACCCCATTAATGGCAGCTTCTTCCAGCGCGACAATAACCCGACTACTCACTTGCACACTTTGGTCAAAAAACGGAAAAAAACTGACTAGATCAAATGCACCTGCTTGCAGCGCCTCCTCTTTATTACCCTTTTGCGCCTCTGTGATCGTGGAATAAAACGGAATAAGACTTAAGAAAAAAGCGTCCGCTTTTTGCCGGCTAGTTTCTTGATAACCTTCCTGATGCAATTTTTCGCATAATTTTTCCGCACGACGCTTAACAAGCTTGTCGATCAGCATGTCCGGTTTATCCTGAGCGGTTTTTAAGGGCAAAATGGGGTAGGTTTTTAATTTATAATCATCATCATAGCGGGCTTTATCATCATGATAAAACAGGCCAAGAATAGCGTCTTTATGATCGTCAACCCGATGTAATTTATAACTACCGATGCCATGGTCTGTGGTTAAGGCATACATTCATTCTTTGCCGTTAAAGCTACACTTCAGCATATCAATCGATTCCGGCACGCGAGTCACTAATCCGTCTGAATCCTTTATTCCTAGCCTTGTGGCTGGCGATAATGGGATACCTTGCAAACTAGCGATGGCACTAAATTCAACCTTCATTAATTGAATGTCAGCCTGTTGAATAAAAATTTGTTCTTCTTCGCTGATTGAGTTAAAGATCTGAGATAGCAGGATCTTTTCTATCTGTGCGGTAAGCGCTGTAATTTGTTGATTTTGATCTTTAAATACTTTATCAATATTGGGTAATAATGCCGTCTCACCTCGCCGATTGAGATAGTTAACTTGTCGATTTTTATATAAATAGTCATTTATCCAACCTTCATCAATATCATGCTCTTTTAATTGTTGGCGGGCAAGCTCCGGCCGGGATTGCCAATTCTGTAGCAAAGTAATCAGTTTGATAAAAGGATTATTTTGGCCAGATTGTTTTAAATAAGCAAAATAATTGTCATAAACAGCCGTCATTGCTAACGGTGTTGCTAGCGCGCTATTTTCGCAATTTAACTGGTGATGGATAAGGGCTGGTAATTTGAAGTATCGATTATACTCAGCTGGCACAAGTTGTTCCTGCAAAAGCGCGGCCAGCAACATACCGTTATTGCTAATATCTTCCAGACTCATGTTGTTAATATCAGCACCGCTTTCATTGAGTATTGTTAGGCCGGCCTGCAGATAGCCCCATTCTGGTTGATTTATCATCATGTTAGACAAAGTTTTTTGTTGCTGCTCGTCGTCAGTTTGTAGCATAAAGGTTGGCAGGATGCGATTGATAACTTGTTGTTGATAGTAAATACGGGCTTGCGCTGACAATTTGTTAGGCGTGTGATAATCATTTAGTTGATTGAATAACCGACGTTGTAGATTAGCATGATGGAAGAGGGAATGTTCCTGTGATTGGATATCACTGACCTGATTTAACATCCATGCTTCCGTTGACATACCGAATATAGTGTATTGTAACCAATTGGCAATGACGGCTTGTTGCCGAGCAGAAGAGATTTTTTCTCCTTGCTTAGCACCATATTCACCTAACGGCTGTAACAATAACCTGACAAGAGCAGTTATCTTCTCTTTATCATCTTTATAGCGAGTCAGATAATCAATGACAGGGTTTACCAGTGAAAGGGTCTGTATTGCGTTATCATATTGGTCGAGTGGATAACCGTCTTCAATTAATAAGGAACGTAAGCGTTGATTCTGTTCATCATAGACAAGTTTATTAAAATCATTAGTGTTAAGCGATAAAATAGGTTTAGGCTGATAAAGCGATTGATTAATAACCGTAACAATACCATGGTTATCTCTGACGAAGCTTTTTGACAATGAAGTTTGCGCAGTTTCTTGGTTCTGTACTATCGGATTGGTTAGCGTTGTTTCGCTGCTGGTCACATGGTTTTCACTGGATCTATTTTCGTTCTCTGTTTTTTGGCGGTGAGTTGAATCGGATATTGATAAAAAACTGTGCGAGGATGAAAGTGTTGAATCGATAAACGGCATCATAACGATCCTTTATGTAATTAAAATGTAAAAATATAGTAAATTAAGATTAAATACTTTTATAAAAAACTTTTATTTTTTATTTATAGGATCTAATAAATCAGAGGCTGGCTGATGAAGAGAGCAAAGTAAATTTTTGCTAATAATGGTTATTACTTTTATGATGCCTCTTTTAGATGCGTCAATCGGTTCAAATAGCGTAGCTGCGTTATTGGTAGAATATGATCCGCTTATTTTTATAGCGTCATTGATTGTTTTAATGCTGTATTGATCAGTTGAGTTTATCCCAACTGATCAATAAATTTATAATTTTTGATATTTAGTTAGCATTAATGCCATGCAGGTAACTAAAATTAAAATATAAACCATCCATAGATATAAATTCATTTCAATAAAGAAACTACCTATGCCGCCGATCATAGAAGGAATGACTAAGGAAGCTGAGCCCATCAATGCTGAGGTTGCTCCCAGACTATTTTTTTGGCTACTCATTGTTAAATAGGTATATAGAGATTCGAATAACCCGCCAGTAAACATAATAATGGCAAAGAATGCAAAGAAAGTGATGGTATTATTTTGGTAGATAAATATCGGAATAAATACAATTATTAATATTTGCAGCGATCTTAGCCAAATGGATAAAATTTTTGTCGCACTAAATTTTCGTAGCAATTTGCTGGATAAAAATGCGCCTGCCAATAAAAAAAGCCCGATAATAGCCGAGTAGATACCGAAAATTGAGGCGCTAGCACCAAATTTGATCATAAAAATAAATGGCGCCGCGGTTACATAACAATAAATTAATGAAAAAGATAAACCGAGCGATAAACAAGGTAAATAGAATTTGGGTTGGCAGGCAATATATTGATATATATTGCTGGTTTTGCGCCAAGAAAAAGTTGTCCGTTTTTTTACTGATAACGTTTCAGGAAAAGCAAAAAAGACATAGACAATGGTAATTAAGGCGTAGATAAAAATTAAGCCGAATATACTGCGCCATCCCCATAAATCATTGATAAAACCGCCAATTAATGGTGACGCAATCGGGACAAAGCCTTCAATCGTAATGATGATGCTATATAGTAGAGCAGCGACAGTTCCTCGCGAAACATCACGTACTGCGCTGACGGAGGTGACTAAGGTGATTGAGATACTCAATCCTTGGATAACACGAATAACAAGAAAAGCAGGTAGACTTTCTGTTTGTGTTAACATGAATGTTGTTGCTGCATAGATAGCCGCACCGGTTAACATAATTCTGCGGCGACCAATGGCATCGGAAAGTGGACCAAAGATTAATTGTCCTAAGCCAATTGCCAAGGTATAGGCCATGATTGAAAGCTGGGTTGATGAGAGACTTTTATTAAATTCTTTTGCGATATCAGGAATAGAGGGCAAATAAGTATCAACCCCTAAAATACCCATCATAGTGAGCAATGCTAAGCCAAAAGTAAAGAAAGCCAAATTTTGTCTGTTAATTTTTTTCATAAATATTTCCCTTAATAGAAAATTTTATTTCAAGCATGCAGGAAAATTTCAGGATCGATATTCAAACGGAGTTGCTGCTAACTAGCAAACTTTTCTATTTTTTGTTGAGCTTTAATTTAGTTTTATCTGATTTGCGCTGTTTTTTAATCCTATTTAATTAAAATCATACAAATTAAGTAAATTAAAATGCAAATTCGTTACAGTAGGCGAGTTGTTAATTAATACAATATTGATGAAAAATAGATGGCAATTTACTTTGATGTAATTAAATGATCATACGACAGTGATATCTTAAAAAACTATTACAATTTAGAATAAGTTAGGGAATAACTGGGTGTTATTTTTACGTTAATTTTAATCAGTAAATATTTAGATTTTAATGATAAAGGCTCGGTAACTGACCGAGCCTGTTGTTTGTTATATATTGAGGATAACTTTGGCAATTTCGAAATAAATAATCAGACCAGTACCATCAACCAGTGTTGTGATAAATGGTGCTGAAACTACCGCTGGATCAATACCACATCTTTTAAGTAGTAGAGGAATGACCGAAGAGACAATGGCTGACCAGAGAGTTATACAGATCAGTGACAGACTGACAACAATACAAATATCCCAACCAATATTCATAAAGCTAGCACGTAAGATCCCTGCTGCCCCTAAAGTGATGGCGATTAATACCGCAGTCGACATTTCTTTACGTAAAATCTGCCATAAATGACTGATGGAAAGTTCTCCAATCGCCATTGAACGAACAATCGTTGACGTAATCTGAGTACCACTGTTACCACCTGTTCCCACTAATAGTGGAATAAAGAAGGCTAAAGCAATTACCGCTTCTAACTGCTCTTCAAATGATTTGATGACCGTGCTGGTATAGGCTTCTGCAATAAATAATAAAAGTAACCATACACTACGTTTTTTCCACAGGGCAAAAGGACTCATTTGCAGATAGGGTTTATCTAACGGTAAACTACCACCTTGTAATTGAGCATCTTCGGTTGCATCATCTTCCAATATGCGATCAATTTCTCGTTCGCTAAGGGCGCCAACTAATACACCTTTATCTAATACTGGCACCAGATCGAAACCGCAGTCATGCAATGATTTTGCTAATTCTGTGCGTTTAGCATCTGGGGCCACAAAGAAAAAATTGGGTTTCATCAGTTGGTTGATGCTATCACTATCAGTTGGGTGTTTTAAAAGCGATTTCACTGATAAAATACCGATTAATATTTCATTAGTCGTAATGAAAATTTGGTTAGTAATACTATTTTCCTCAAGTTTTTCCAGAAAAACTTTTTTTGCTTCTGCAACAGAAATATGTTCTGGTAAAGTCATATAATTCTGTGTCATATATGAAGTGGCAGTCGCGTTTGCCTGGTCAACATGATAGCGAGGTTTAAATGTATTTTGTTGGATAGGTAAAGCCATAAAAAAGTCCCCTATAGGTGTTAAAATCTCTCACCGGGGCGAACTAACGTGGGAAGGAGATCCCAACGTTTAGGTTTTAGCTTCTAACAACGTATTCCAAGCGGAAAGTTACTTTTGTAAGACCTTGATTCGATCATACCTGTTTTACCAATACAAGCCTGTCTCCATGCAAGTACGGCAGTAACTTTTGTTTGTTAGGTAGCCTCGCCATAACGAGATCGTTTATTGTATTTCACGTCAACAGTGTTGAACGCCAGCGATTATAAATTTACTTATCTTGATTACAATTTTTTCTTTAAGTTGTTTAGTTAAGATTTAAGAAAGTCAAATTTCAACAGTCAAAATAAGAAAATGTTGTCTTTATTTTATTATAAAGTAAAAGAGATGATTATTTGAAATATGAATGGATAAAAATTAGATGGTTTAAATTAAAACATTATAAATTCTTTTAACTTTTTGTTTTTACTATCTTAAATAATGCCATTTATATTACATAAATGTTTCTGGTGCAATAATAGTAAATGTGCCTTTAACAATTAAAATAAATACGGCTGCCCAAATAGCTGCTGATAATAAACAAATACTATATACCTTAGTTCGGTTCATTAATAACATGCCGGCGACTAATGGGATCATGTATCTTAATACAGCTATAAAACAAGATGTAAATAACACGGTTATTCCTTGGTTTTGTAATTTGTTATGGGCATTATCAATAGTTGATTGATAACGACTAAAAAAACGACTGAATAAATTCCTGCGGGTTATTTGATTACCCAAATAGTAGGAAATTATTGAACCGGTGGTGGCACCTAAAGTAATCGCCAACCAAACTAAACTATTTAGTTTTGGCAGACTGGCAGTAATACCGGTTAATAACATAACAGATGCCGGCGGTAGAAAAGAAGATAAGACAACCGTAGATTTGCTCATCGCTATGCTAAATAATATGGTAAATAGCCATATCGGATGTAAATTAATCTCTGACCAAAATGCATTTAGATATGTCATAAATTCTTCGGTTTTCATTGCGTTATTTTCTCATTAGTGAGTTATTTCTGACAAAATAAAAAATATTATAATAATATAATTTATCTATATTAGCGTAAATTAAAGTTATTTAATTGTTGCTATAACAGGATTAACTTTACTAAATTTAAATTGAGTAATTTATGAGTAAATAAAAATTTTGCTCAAGATAGACATATGTTAGTGAATGGTTGGCTAAATGGTCAATCGCTTTAGTTAACAATATATATCAAATAAAGAATGTCTTTATTTAGCTAGCAAGCAGACCAGTTATTTTAAGCTAGTTTAAATTTTAATTAGCATTAAATCTTAGTGCAACCGATTGATTTTACCATACTCTCTGTTTAGGCTTGTAAATCTATTAATGATTATCTTTGTCATTAACAATTCTCTTTTTGTTAATGACAAAATAATTAGTTAAGTATTTTTTTATTCAATGAAGTTTCTACTTCGGGTCTTTTTAAATAGGCATATAATATTGCACTGATTAAAGTCCCACACATAATCGCTAACAGATAAGCAATAATTGGTTGTACCGCGCCAGGGATCAACATAACAAATAGTCCACCATGAGGCGCCATTAGTGTGACATGAAAATACATCGATAATGCACCGGTAATTGCCCCGCCAAGCATACAGATGGGTAATACTCGCATTGGGTCACGGGCAGCAAAGGGAATGGCGCCTTCAGAAATAAAACATAGACCTAATACGAACGCTGCTTTGCCGCCTTCACGTTCATTAGTTGAAAACTTGTGACGGGCAAATAATGTCGCAAGTCCCATGGCTAAAGGGGGAACCATACCCGCTGCCATAATGGCTGCCATAGGTCCATAAGTTTGGGCGCTTAATAAAGCGACACCAAATGCATAAGAGGCTTTATTAACGGGTCCTCCCATATCTGTACACATCATGGCACCTAAAATAATACCTAAAATGACGGCATTAGTTGTGCCTATGTTGGTTAGCCATTCTGTAAGGGCGGTCATTATCCAGGAAACGGGATTACCAATAATATAGATCATGACTAAGCCAGTGATTAACGTGGCGAATAATGGCACGATTAGGATTGGTTTTAGGGACGCCATACTTTTTGGTAATGGAAAGTATTGATTGAGCGATTTAGCGACATAGCCAGCCATAAAACCAGCAATGATACCACCAAGAAAGCCGGCATTGGTGCTAACTGCTAACATGCCACCCACTAATCCAGGCGTTAAGCCCGTTCTGTCAGCAATCGAGTAAGCAATATAACCAGATAAAATGGGTACCATGAGGGCTAAAGCAGAGTGTTTACCAATTTGCATTAATGCCGCAGCTAATGTACCTGGTTGCTCGGCAGCATCTAAACCAAACATAAAAGAGAGAGCGATACAGAGGCCACCGGCTACTACCATGGGTAACATGTAAGAAACACCAGTAAGCAGATGACGATAGACCCCTTGGGTTGTTGTTTTCTCAGTTGAGTTGTCTGAGCTGTTTTTTATTTTGTTAGGTAGATAACATTCAGCTTTAGCTAACGCATTATCCATCTCTTGCGCCGTTCTTTTTAAAGCGGCGCTTGTTGAGGTGTGATAAATACGTTTACCAGCAAATTTCGCTAAATCAACTTCAATATCAGTGGCAGCAATAATAAAATCGGCGTCATTAATCTCTTCTAAGGTAATTTCATTGCCAGTTCCAACCGAACCACGCGTTTCTACCTTGATTTGCCAGCCTCGCTTTTTAGCTTCAGTTTCTAATGCTTCTGCTGCCATAAAAGTATGTGCCACACCTGTAGGACAAGCGGTCACGGCTAAAACACGCTGATTTTTTGCGGTTGCTGATTTAATAAGATTTGCTTTGTCCGCAATGATCGCTTTATTTTCGGCCATAGAGAGAGTCTTTTCTGGCGCACGTATTATCTGTGTTTCATTAGTAAAGAAAACTTTTTTACCGATTAATTGCTGTTCATCAGCTATATTTTCACCAATAGCAATAATCAATTCAGCATCCGCAGCATTATCCGTTAATTTTAAAGATTGTTGTTGTATCTGCTGACATAGCATTTGCTTAGCAAGATAGGTTCTTGCTGACATTTGGGGTGAGTGGATAATAGCAATTGTTTTCATCAAGAGATTCCTTATATTTGAAATGGGATCAGAGCAACTTGGTTCATCATTTTTGTCAGTTGTTGCCGATCCATACTCCTAACATTACCTTGGCTGACTGATATGGCACTAATAGCTGTTGCTAAGCGCAATGTATGTTCACTTGTTTGCCGCATCATTAAGCCATAAATTAAACCTCCGACCATGGCATCTCCGGCACCAACTGTACTAACAACCTGGCATTTTGGCGGTGTTGCTAACCAGGCACCGGATGCGTTGACCCACATTGCACCTTCTTCGCCTAAGGAAATCACAACATGAGCAATGCCTTGAGAACGTAATTGTTGTGCTGCTTTGGCGATTTCTTGATAGGTAGGTAAAGGGTGGCCAATCCAACTTTCTAATTCATGTCGATTTGGTTTCACCAACCAAGGGTTGGCTTTTAAACCGGTAATTAATGCTTCTCGGCTACTATCAAATATGACGCACATACACTGATTACGGAGCCGTTTCATCCAGTCAGTAAAATCATCTAAATCGATACCCTTGGGTAAACTACCACTAACACAGACCATATCAAATTGACTTAACCAGCTAAGTGAATCTCTAGCGAAATACTGCCAATCTTGTTTATTAACTTCAAAGCCGGAAAAATTAAAATCACTAACCACACTATTTTTTTCAGTCAATTTGACGTTAATGCGAGTTCTGCCTTCAATCACATGAAAACGATTTGTGAGCCCACGCTCTTTGAAGTCGTGTTGAAAATCGTTTAGATTTTCTTTACCTAAAAAACCACCGACAGTAACATCAATATTTAGATTTTTTAATGTATTAGCAACATTAATGCCTTTGCCTGCTGGATACAATCCATGGGTTTTAACTAAGTTGACGGCACCTTTTTCAATATTGTCTACCATACCGATTAAATCATATGCCGGATTTAATGTAATGGTTGCAACTTTACCTTTCATGTAATTTTTTCATCCATATTAGCGTTAATCACCTGCTCAATGGCATATAAGGTTGCTTGGGCGTCAGGGCCACTGATCTTAAATTGGATACGATCATTTTGACGAGCAACTAATCCAATGACACTCATTACATTATGGCCATTGGCAGGAATTCCGTTCCCATCTAAATTAGTAATAGTGACTTTGCTATTAAATTTTTTTATTGTATTAACTAATTGTGAACTTGGGCGAGCATGTAATCCATGTTTATTATTTAAAGTAAATTCTGCTGATAGCGTCCCTTTTTCTTCGCTTATGTTAGTCGTTAGTAAAGTAAATATCTGTACTGCATCGGGTGCTTGTAGCAATTTTGCTGTTTTTTTATCGATCAATAAATTAGCTAAGTGATTTAAGGTGTTATTAGCCCGATTATCTTTGCATGATAGCGTGATAAGTAGGCAAAGCTGATGATCTTGATATGATAGAGGATTTTTAGGCCGTGCAATTGCCATGGCTGTTTTTAGGTTACCTTTTTTACTATCACTAAGCCAGATACCTTGGCCTAAATAAAGCGGTGGATTTGTGATCACATCAACGATGAAATCATTATTAATGGCATTGGCATCTTGTAAGTGATTAATATTTAATGCCTGGAGTGTCATAATATGGTTGGTATCAACATCTAACGAGATCATAGAAGCTTTGAAAATGAAGTTATCAATCGGCTCTTTAGCTAGCAAGATATTATATATTGAATCAATTGATGTGGTGGTTGCCATTTGCTTGGCAATATTTTCATCGCTTAGAATATGAGTTAGTTGTCGCAATAAACTTAAATGTTCCTCTGATTTAGCGGCGATGCCGATGACAATATAAGCTTTTTGGCCATTATCCCAATCTATACCCTGTGGAAACTGAAATATTTGAACACCTGTCTGTAATACATTATGGCGTGTATCTACGGTACCATGAAGAATGGCAATGCCATTGCCTAAATAAGTTGAGGCTTGATTTTCCCTTTTTTGCATACCGGTAAGATAATCTGGTGTAACGTAACCTGCATTGATTAATGCTTGGGCAACTTGTGCGATGGCATGCTGTTTATGGTCGGCAAATTGTGCTAAATGGATATTTTTTTTAGGCACATCAAACATGTTTTCTCCTATACACATAAATGAGTGAAACGCTGCAGTTTTATCCAATAAAAAACAGAAGCTATTTTAGGTTTTATTTTATGCAAGCTGAATCGTTTCAATTTGCATATAACTTTAGATAAAAACAGATATATTTATCTAATGGTAATTTGCATTTTTATGAGTTTGTTCACGAATAAAATGCTTTGTGTTTTATTGAATGAAAAAATATAAGCTTAGGTTGGCAAAATAGAAAAATGAAAGTAAGTTAATTGATATAAAAATGTGATCTTAATAGTAGATTAAAATAAAAAAAATTAAATTTTAACGGTTAATGTCTTAATTTTGCTGGATATTATTAAATTTTGTTAATTAAGGTTAAATTTTCGTTGGTGGTTAATTTGCTTTACTAGAAATATAGCAATATTTTTCTTTGCCAAAGCAAGTTGCCTAGTTATTTAATTAATTTTTATAAAAAACAAAATAGTAAAATAATTTGCATGAATTTTAATTATTAATTAAAAATATGTAAAATTTAATGTGTTATTTTGGGTGAGGAGGTGGTATTTTTAATTAAATATTAACATTTAATATTTTTATCTTTAAATAAAAGATAATGATAAATGTTTATTTTTAGTTAAATAAATAATTACCAACAGCAATATCTATCTGTGATTAGTAAAATCCACTCTGTTGATTATTGAGCCCAGTTTGTGTCGGCCTTTATGTTTTTAAAGCAATGTCACTAACGGAATAATGGATGACGCTGTCTGCATACAAACCGTTAGTGACAATAAATAAGCTAGCAAAATTTTATTTAATAAGTGTCAAGATATTGAGTTTTATCACCATAAGATTTGCCTAGTTTAAATGGAATACTTTATTGATTTTGTTTTTTAATTTGTTTGTTTTTGCTTCAAACTTTTCTACCGTTAAATTCATCTCTTGCAGAAATTCTCTTTTTAGATGATGTTTAGAGAACTTTACATCTTGTAGATTTGCTTCAGCAAAATCTGTTCTTGTTAAATCGGCTTTACTGAACTTAGCTTTTTGGCAGTTAGCATTAGTTAAATTTGCATCAGCAAGATTGGCATTTTTTAAGATAACATTTATTAAAGTTGCATTAGTGAAATTGGCTTTTTGACAGTTAGCATTGGTTAAATCAGCATCAGTAATATCTGCCTTTTGTAAGTTGGTGTTTATTAAAATAGCATCAATAAGATTTGTTTTTTGTAATGAGATCGCATTTGCTAAATTGGTTTTAGTCATATTTATTTGTTGTAATAAGCTTACTGCTGAATTTATATCAGCAGGATTTGTTTTTTGTAATAAAGCAGTAGCTGCTGCTTTTGCTCTTATCAGATTGGTATTAGTAAGCGTTATGTTTTTTAAATCATGGTTATTTCTTTTATGTAATAAGATCGCGGCGGCTAAATATCCTGCAATAACATCTGTTTTTTGTGATAAGGAAGCTGCAATGTTCTCTTCTGTGATCTTGAGTTGGTTAATGTTTATTTTTTGTAACAAAATAGCCGCTGCTAGCTTTGCTTCAGTTAATTTTTCTTTAGGAACAACTATTCCTTTTAAATAGATGCCTGGTGTGAAATCTGCTTCTGTTAAATTAGCGTCACTGATATTTGTTTCTTGTAAAATAGCTCCAGCTAAACAGGTATTTTTTAAATGAGCATTTTTTAAGGTAGCTTGATATAAACTAGCAAAACTCAAATTGGCATTGTCAAGCACTGCTTCGGATAGGTTTGCTTTTTCCAGAACAGCGCCGACTAAATCTATATTATTAAGCTTTGCTTCAATTAAAATAGTTTTACTGAGATCTGCATTTTTTAAATTAGCATATCTCAGATTTGCCAGGTGTAAGTTTGCATTTGTCAATTTTACCCCTTGCATATTTGTGGAAAATAATTCTGCTCCGCTTAGATCGGCATCCGTCATATCTGATAATATAAAATAGGAACTGGAAAAATCAGCGTTGTTTAATTTTGTATTTTGCAGTTTTGTATCAGATAAATCAGATGCAATTATTTTTGTGTGACTTAAATCGGCTTTAGTAAATATTGATTTTTGAAAAAAAGTCCCTTTTATGCTTGCTTTGCTTAATAAAGCATTACTGAAATTGACACTGTCACAGTCAGATTTGAAAATATTTGCTTGACGTAAATCGGCTTTAATAAGTGTTGCTCCTTGCATCTGAATGGACGATAGAATCGCCTTATTTAACAATGCAGAATCTAAACGGGCAAACTTTAATGTCGTCTCTTTAATTTCTTCGTTGGATATTTTTAATTTAGCTAATTTAGCTTCGGTTAAGTCTGCCTTAATAAGTGTTGCGTGATCCAGATTAGCACCAGCTATGGAGGCTCTTACTAACAATGCTGAATCTAATTTTGCATAATTAAATGTTGTATTTTGAATTGTTGCATCGGTTAGATTTGCCTGAGTAAGTGTTGCATGATCAAAATTAGCGCTAAGTAGGGTGGCTCTTTCTAACAATGTTGAATTTAATGTGGCATGATTGAATGTATTGGTTTTGATTTCGCCGTCAGCTAGTTTTAGGTTAATAATTTTAGTGTCAGTCAGGTTTGCATAATTAAGTGTTGCGTGATCAAAATTAGCGCCGGCTATTGAGGTTTTTTCTAACAATGCTGAATCTAATTTTGCATAATTGAATGTTGATTTTTCAATTTTTGCACCGTTTAAATTTGCTTCTATTAATTTTGCATGATCAAATGTTGTATTTATAATATCTGAATTTTGCAGATTTGCTGCGGATAAGTCTGTTCCGTTAAAATTTACATTTGACAAATAGGCACCCGCTAAATCAATGCCGTCTAAAATTCTGGCAGATAGATCAGTATCTAATAAAAACATCCTTCCTTGCTTGATGTATATATTTGGATCAATTCGGTTATTTAATAACATCACGGTAGCGGTTGTTTTAAATGCATGCTTATCGATGTCTGAAGTAAAATGTTCTCCTGTCGGTCCTTCAACACAAACAGATAGCTTGTCTGAATGATATTGCGAGGGTTTAGTGGTTACCGTACAACCGTTAAAATTAAATTTGATTTCTTCAGGAATATGATAGCAATTTGAATTAGCAATTTTTTTTTCCAGTGCGCAGGTCATTGTTTGCATTAAATTATCATATTGCTTAGATAATTTTCTTTCCACGCCACCTAAAGTAAAAAAATTTATGATATGTTCTAGTATTCCTTTTGGTGACGTGGCTAATACTTTTCCTTCTATACTATTGTTATTTATTGCGTAATTAGTAAACACTAAACAACGATTGGTATCCATATTTTCTTTTCCCTAATAGTGTGGAATTCAAAATAAACGCGCTAGGCGTATTTTGATTAACGCTGTACCACAATGAATATATATTTAATATTACTGAATATGTTATTAGTATTGATATATAATCAGATATATCAAGTTTATACTATATAATTTTTCTAATGTTTTCTTTAAATTCAACTTAATGATGTCACTCAATAATTTATATTAATTTGGTTGAATTAAATTATTTATTTTATTCAGCCTGTTATTTCTTATGAGATAAGAAGCGAAAATTTTATAATATTTATATTTCTTTGCTTGCTGTTATTTAACGTCAATTATAATAATATATTATCTCTACTTAAACTTTATAAATAGACTTTTGGAAATTTCTTAATGATTTAGTTGTTTTTTTATTCTTAACTGGGTTATTAAATATTGAAGACAAATTTATCAATAAGTTGTTCTTGTTCAGTTATCGTTCATGAACTTAAACTGCAATAGTTAATATAAATAACCACAGACAGGGAAGCCATTAAATTTACGGATTTTGTTTATAAAACAAGCATATGATTTATAAAGACTAGACCCGCGCAAAAACAGCACGTATAATGCATCCCACTTAGGCCCCTTGGCTCAGTGGTTAGAGCAGGCGACTCATAATCGCTTGGTCGCTGGTTCAAATCCAGCAGGGGCCACCAATTTTAGCTGTTAAATCAGTGCATTAAGCCACTTCTTAGCAAGTGGCTTTTTTGTTTTTAATAGTCAGTGGCAGCAAAATGGCAGCGGCTTTTTTCTGGCAGCGGTTGATTTTTTCATGATATGTCACAGCGTGATTTATTTTTTTGAAAGTATGTCACGCTCAATTCCCCAAATATCTATGTAACTCATTTCAGTTTTTCATTTTCGCTCAAGCCGCATGGTTGCAGGCTTTTTGAAAATATGCGGCTAATATCGCGATCCAACCAAACCCACGTAAAATAGAAATTCTCATTATCTTTCATTGCGTTATCTTTTTGTTGCGATCCGTTTTGTGATCCACAAACTGAAATTCACTGAAATTCTTTTCACTCATTTCATTTTGCAATTCATCGCAAGACCCTAGTAACGGCGAGGCTTAGCAATATGTTTTGTAGAATTTTAAAACTGAAATAATTTTTAGATCCAAATTGTGCAGGCGGGTGCGGTGTAGTGCGTTTTACGTGGTGAAAACTTTTATTTCGTGGGCGCTGTGATTTCTCAGGGCTATGCAGCAGGTGCGTTCCATTTTGTTTATCGTTGATGTGGTTTGTTATGTGATGCGCTCAGAATGGCGCTCAGACAGTTTTATTGAAGGTACAAAAAGCCCACGTTAGATGGGCAAATGGTGGACGATAACTTTACTTACCAATAACAGGGGAATACTTTTTATTCAAGCTGTCTGACTTGGTGCCAGTGCCTTTGATAGCTGATGCGTTAGTTGGTGTGCCTGTATTACTGTGAGTATGTGATGCGGTGAGTTCTGCTAATTCCTTGACCACATCTAACGTATCTATCATCAGCTGAGCAACGTTGATTTGTTGGCTACCTATCCAAATGATAGGGGCTATGATTTGTTGTTGTACGCCAGCAATACTTTGCTTTATTTGCCCAACTTTCTCTATTAGCTTCTGTCCAATTTCTACAGTGGCATTCTGACCAACCTCAATAGTCATGTCTTTTTCAATACTGCCGACATAGTTTGATGATGTTGCTATTGCGTAGTCACCCTCGGCTAAATTCTGGATTGCACCTGCTAATAGTTTTCTAGTACCTAAAACGGTTAATGTGTCATTGGCCTGTACTGTGGTTTCTCTCGCGACCAGTTCGCGTTGTTCTTTGTCCGCTTTGATATTTCGGATCATTGATGCTTCATTGATGCTTTGGTCTGTTTCACGATTCCAGCTACCATCTTGTGTCACGCGCTGAAAAACTTCTTTGCGTTGCTGCTGCAATTGTTCCCCTGGTTGTATGTCTGGGAGGGTATTATTTTGACTGAGTGTTTGCCGGATAAACGGTTTATCGGGCCTCCCACCTTCAAAAGCAATTTCAACTAAAGTTCCCTCCGGTGGAAATTGAAACATACCACATTCAACCCCTGCCATGGGTAAAGGCAGCGGCACTGCTTTGTAGGTAGGTGCGGCTGATTCGTTGCCATCACTATCCAGTAATTGCACATCTACAGCATATTTTGGCCGGAACGGATCAGAAATATCACCAGCACTGACTGCTTCACTTGGTGATTCAATTCTCGCGAATTTTGGTAAATGCAAACCTGCTGATAATTCGGGGTAAGCTTTATCTATCTGGCTTTGAATTGGGGTTTTATTTTTGGCCTTTCCAGTAAGTGGATTAATCGCCAACCAGTAAAGCGTGATATCATCGTTATCAAGCTGGACTTTATGCACGCGCTTACCGTTTACCACTGTTCCGGCTCGTAAGGCGGGTATTAATGGAAAGGTGGCGCTGTT
>NZ_CAJCFU010000033.1:0-9616 GCF_903968575.1 Arsenophonus endosymbiont of Apis mellifera
TCCGTTACTTTCCTTTAAATCAGCCCCAAAGTCGCGACACACTTCACCTGCATACTGATGAAATGCTTTGTAGTGCAAGCCACTGAGTACTTTCTTTCGGTACTTAGTCACAAAGACAAGGTGAACATGTAAAAGAAACGCTGCATGTCTTGAACGGTTGATTTTATATTTTTGCATTGAAATTAACCGGATATACGGTAAGATAGTGAGATAATTTACTACACACTGAGTAATAATGCTAATTCTAAAAGCCTACAAATTCAGACTCGAACCAACCGAAAAACAGTCGCAACGTTTGCGGCAGTTGTGCGGATGCGCTCGTTTTATCTGGAATTACGGGCTAGCAGAGACGCAACGCATTATTGAATCCGGCGGTAAACTACCGTCAGCGTTTGAACTAAATCGGATGCTCACAGAATGGAAAAAAAAGCCGGAACATTCCTTTTTGCAAGAAGCCTACACGGATAATCTTCAGCAGAAACTCAAAGATCTGCACGGGGCATGGAAACGCTGCTTTGATAAAAAACTGGCAGCAAAAGCTCCTGTATTTAAAAGGAAAAATGACGGGCGTGATTCAGTTCGTTTTGTTAATTTTGATAAATATTGTCAGCTCGATAATGGCAGAGTGAGATTACCGTCAGGTTTGGTATGGGTAAAGTTCCGGCAGTCGCAAAAGCTGTACGGTAAGATTAAAAACGCAACCGTTAGCCAACATGCGGGACACTGGTATATATCGTTTCAGGTCGAACTGGAAATGGACATTCAGCCTCATTCGTCAGCAACAATGATTGGTTTGGATGCAGGTGTAACCAGACTCGCCACGCTGTCAGACGGCACAGTGTTTGAACCTGTAAACAGTTTTAAAACCAACCAAAAAAAGCTGGCGAAATTCCAGCGTCAGTTAAGCTGTAAAGTTAAATTCAGCAATAACTGGAAAAAACAGAAGCGAAAAATCCAACGTCTCCACTCGCATATAACCAATATCCGCAAAGACTACCTTCACAAAGTCACCAGTGAAATCAGCAAAAACCACGCGATGATCGTCATTGAGGACTTAAAGGTCAGTAACATGTCGAAATCGGCAAAAGGTACACAAGAGCAGCACGGACGGAATGTCAGGGCAAAATCAGGACTTAACCGTTCGATACTGGATCAGGGTTGGTATGAAATGCGCCGTCAGCTTGAGTACAAGCAGCTATGGCGCGGTGGTCAGGTATTAGCTGTGCCTCCGGCATATACAAGTCAACGGTGTGCATGTTGTGGTCATACAGCGAAAGAAAATCGTCAATCACAAAGTAGATTCGAGTGCCTTGAGTGCGGGTATACAGAGAACGCAGATATCAACGGAGCTCGTAACATTTTAGCGGCAGGACATGCCGTGTTAGCCTGTGAAGTGAACGGTGCAGTAATGCCGTCAGCAGCAGGAACCAGGCTTCTGAGCGATCAGATAGTCTCCGACTAACGGGAATCCCCCTCCTGAGTCACGAAGTGTGAAGGTGGGGGAGGATGTCAAGAATTGCGCGGTAAATTGACCAGGGGGGAATGTTCTCGGCCACCTTCCGGTTAACCCAATTCCCCATTGACCAGACAACAAGCCATAGCACCGCAAGTCCCCCCATAAGCAGCAGCCACTTAAAATCCACGACAAACTCAGAAAGCAGTGCTAAATAATTTAACGCACCTGTCCACTTTTCTCTGGGTACGAGACCGGCCAGCTTCGGGATGAACTTTTCACAGACCATGTTCATCATCAGCCCAATTAGCCCCAGCAAAAAAAGCGGATAGGTTAACGCGCCAAGCAAGGCGGTAACCATCCTTTTTTTCCCCGCGACTATCTCACCCGCACGCCGCAACGCCGCAGACAGGTTGCCCGATAACATGCCCGAGTTAATCAAGGTCGCCTCCGAAACAGGTAGCCAATCCAGTAACACCAGTTCAAATGCCCCCTGCCCCTCATCCAGCGCCGATAGGCAATCGGTCAACAGCACTGCAAAGGGATGATGCTTGCGACCAAAATCGGTGACCACGCTTCGCATATCAAGAAAGGCTTGCTGCAACGATTTGTTGTTATCCAGCAAAAACGCCAGCTGGTCATAAAAAGCGATACGGTCTTTGGCTGTGAAGGTTTTTTGGTAAATCCTGCGAAGCATCGTTTTGAGGTGAGGTTGGATGCCTGTAAAAGGTAAAGAAGAAAACATGCTGACCCCATAAAAAAGACTTGTTAATAAGTTTTTTAATGTTAAAATAAAACCTATAAATAGGTTTCTTAGTGAGGTTTTTATGCCAACAACCATTCTTAGTACAACAACGGCTAGCATTACTGAATTGAAAACAAACCCAATGGCAACAGTTAATTCAGGAGATGGGTATCCGGTTGCAATTTTGAATCGTAATCAACCTGCGTTTTACTGCATTCCTGCCGAGTTATATGAACAAATGTTAGAGTTTATTGATGACCAGGAATTAGCAAACCTGGTCAAAGAGCGTGCAGAGCAAACATTGCATGATGTCAATCTGGATCGTTATTTATGATCCATAAAGTTAAGTTCAGAACTGATGCACTTAAAGAATGGAACAGTCTTGATCGTTCCATTCAACAGCAATTCGCCAGGAAGTTGAAGAAATGCGCTGAGAATCCGCATATTCCAGCAGCCAGGCTGAAAGGAATGCAAAATTGCTATAAGATTAAACTCAGATCATCTGGCTTCAGACTTGTTTACCAAATCATCAAGGATGAGTTAATCATTGCAGTTGTTGCCGTTGGAAAACGTGAGCATAGTGAAGTTTATAAACTTGCTAGCAAACGACTGCGTTGACATCCTCCTCTTTATTCGGGCAGCAACGTATAACTATCTTCATCAATCGGACAGATAAAATGCGCCGCCAGTGGGTCAACTTCTCCCGCATGAATGTAGTGCAACAGGTGCTGATTGCGGGTGATACCGCCTAATGTTCGATGCCAGTAGGTTTTTGCAGCCAGCTTTCCCTTTGTCCGATACAGCTCAAAAAATTGCGCATCCGGGGATAATACTTCCGCTACCACAATGCGCCCGACAATCCCGGATTGACAATACTCGCATCCTTCATATTTTCGCATAAACACCTTTTCAGGCTGGCATTGGTGTTCAATCAGCAAGCGATCGTCCTCCTCAAGCTGCCCGGCTACCTGCTGATAGGGCACTTTGCAGTGCGGACATAAGCGTTGTACCAGGCGTTGACTAATGAGTCCAACAAACAGTTGCGGGTCTGCAATCAGTCGGGCGGATACCCCTTCTATTTCCAGTCTTTCCAGGATACTTAACGCATCATTGGCGTGTAGGGTCGTCATCAATAGATGCCCTGTCATCGCTGCTTTTAATGCGGTGATGGCCGATTCCAAATCGCGGATTTCGCCGTTTAAGATGGCGTCTGGGTCGCAGCGCAGTGCGTAAGCCATCGAGAGCAGCCAAGCGCGCTTGATTTCTTCGGTATTTTTCTTGTCCGCAATAATCGGCGTCTGGATTGCGCCGTAGATACGCCCTTCGGGTGGGTCTTCAATGGTTAACAACCGTCTTGTCGGCAACTTGTTGACACAACGCCACATTGAAAGATACGTTGATGCCGCGGTGCGTAACGTCGTCGATTTTCCTGAGCCGGTTGGCCCCGATAAAATCATTACGCCTTCAGGGCGCCGCAAAATCCGTTTCAAAACCTTGACTTGCTCTGGCAGAAAGCCTAAGGTTTCAAAGTCCGGTACGTTGTCGCCGTCATCTTTAATCAAACGCATCACCACATACAGCCCACAGACCGAGGGCATATGCGCATAGCGGGCGCCAAATATCCCCAGTGGCTTTAAAAAGCGCTCGGCAATCCGGCCATCCTGATGAAGATTGGGGTAAAACTGCTTCTCGGTGACGTCACACATCGACAGAATAATAGTGGACGCCAGCGCCATCCCCTCTTCCTTGTTGATACAATCCAGCCGTTGTAATTCACCGTGGACTCTGGCCTCAACAAAACAGAATTCACTGCCATCTCGGCCAATGGTAAAATGCAGGTCAGAGGCGGATAGCGCGATTGCCTTTCGAAAGTAATTTAATACCCGTTGCTGATTAACGCTGTGACTAGTTACGTCACTTGGTAGCGTAATAGCAACTTGATTCATCTCGTCGAGGGAAACAATCGCCAGACGAATTAAACCCGGATACTGTTTTTCCAGTTGACCGACATAGCGTTGAACGTCAAAATTCCCGCCAAAGTTTTCTGCCACAAAAACATCAATCAGCCCGTCTTCTCCAGATTTCACCCGCACAAAACGGGCAATCTCTGCATCGGGCGGTGGAAGGGTACTTAACATAAGGGGTTACTCCTTTAATAAAATCCCAGCAGGCGTTTTTCGTTTCCATCCCCGACGATGACCGCGTGTGGGGTAATGGATTCAATCCAAAAAGACGTATCGAGAACCCGCTCACCGTGATGAAGTTCAGTGGTTTTTCCATTAGCAAAAATCAGTCTGGCGGTCAGTTGCTTGCCACTGCCGTATATTTCTTCTACTTTTGGCAACAGTGTGTTGGGGGAGGCCTTCACGCCTTCAATTGCGCGTGATTTCGATATTTGCACATTCACCCCACTGTCTTGAAGCTCCCGTTGTATTTTTGCCCGCGCGGCTTTCGCTTCTAGCAAAATGGTTTCTGCCTGCAGCTGCTCCAGATGCTTCACGGTGTATTCTTCGATATCGAACATCGGTAATTTTTGGGGTGAGGTGAGCGTAGAGGGTGTTTGCGCAAAGAGTGCACCACTTAACCCCCATATCGCAAAAAACTGCACATATTTAATCATTGGCATACAATGCTCCTTCAATTCGGTAAAGCAGACGCCCCTGACTGAGGCGGATGGTCAGAGACTGCAATCGCAATCCCACATCGTCGAGTGCGTCAAATAACAAAATGGGGGTGATAGGGGTTTCCAACGTAAAGGGAAAACGTTGCCACGATGAAGTCAGCGCTTCATTTGACGCTTCCGGCTCCTGAAGATTGAGATTAAGACGCATGCGTTGGGCAAAGGTCGTTAAGCGCTGGATTTGACTATCCCTATCCGGCAACGCCCGTGTATCTTTCACCATCTGAAATTTGACCGGTTGCGAAAAGCCCCCAATGTCCCCTTCCTGCGGTAAGTTAAAATACGGCTGGGATTTCGGAAAATGCTGTTTGACGCGCTCGGCAAAATCACCGACCGTAGTCCCTGGCACACGGGTGTAAGCAAAACGAATTGTTCCGTCCTGGCTACATTGGGCCTCAGTAAATCGCCAACCGGCCAGCGATAATGGCAGCGCTTGCCACTGCGCTCCACAGCGTTGGATGAACGCTTTTACCCGGGGCATTTCTTGCCAAGGGGTGGTTGAAGTTGATTGCGCTTGCTGTTGGGCAAGCAATGTCTTTCTGATTTCTGCCTGGTGCAAGGCTGCTTTTTGCGCCTGATAGCTGCGGAAGCCCCAATGTCCGGTGGCGAGTAAAATCAAAAGCGCCGTAATACCCAAAAAAACACCTCGGCGAGAGGTGGTTTTAAACCGCGCGCTAGCTGGGAACCCCCCTTTGCAAATGAATGCGTCCAAATCAAAAGGGGTGCTATTGGGGATTTGCCAGTCTTCTGGTGCAAAAATCTGCCAGCCTGTCTCTGGCTCACTATTAGGGGTCAGCTTGGAAAACGGAAAATATCCTACGCTAAGCTTATTTTTTGTACCGACCTATATTAACTGCACGCAACGGACGGTATTTACCTGAGCCCAACTTTAGATTATTCCGCCAGATATAATCACCACTTAGATTGATATGCTCCCAACCTAGAGGGGATAAATGAGAAATTAATGCCTCATGAATCTGAATTCCTTTTCGTTTTAAAGATTCGATAGCTCTTTCTATATATACGGTATTCCACAACGTAATCGCCGCTGTTAACAATGTTAACCCACAGGCACGATAGCTTTGATTTTCCAGACCTCGATCTCTGATTTCGCCTAACCGGTGCATAAAAATGGCTCGTGCTAGGGCATTGCGAGCTTCACCCTTATTTAAACCTGCTTGCACTCGACGACGTAGCTCAGGATCGCAAAACCAATCCAGCATAAACAGCGTTCGTTCGATACGACCGATTTCCCGTAATGCTTTTGCCAGACCATTTTGTTTGGGATAACTCGCCAATTTTTTTAACATTAGCGACGCAGTGACTGTTCCCTGTTTAATCGAGGTTGCCAGCCGAAGTACCTCATGCCAATGTTTTTCAATTTCCCGGATATCCAGACTCGTCGAGGATATCAGCGACTGTAGCCCCGGGTATTGTTCTGCTTTCCCTTTGATAAATAGTTTCTTTTCAGGAAGATCCCTGATCCGAGGGCAGAATGCAAATCCCAATAAATGCATAAGTGCGAAGACATGCTCAGTGAAACCAGCTGTATCGGTATAATGCTCTGTAATTTCCAATTCACTTTCGTGATACAACAAGCCATCAAGTACATGGGTAGAATCTCTTACTCTGCTAATGACTTGAGTATAAAATGGGCTGTATTGATCTGAGATATGAGTATAAATCTGCACACCAGGCTCTGGGCCGTATTTTAGATTTACATGTCCTGCATATCGACCATGACTTCCAACCCGAAAATTTTGCCCGTCAGATGATGACGTTGTACCATTTCCCCACACGGCTGCCAGCGGGCTCTTTTTTTGGGTATTCACCAGCTCAGCAAGTGCAGCTGAATAAGTTTCATCTCTGATGTACCAAGCTTGAATACCTTCGAGTGATGATTTTGTTGTTCCTGGGCAGGACTGAGCCATTTTCGTTATCCCCAAATTGATACCATCTGCAAGGATAGTCGTCAGTAACAACTTTTTGTTTTTGGGTCTGACGTGATTATTTTTGAGGTGAGTAAAGTGGTGGGTAAATCCACTCCAACCGTCCACTTCATCTAATATTTCAGTGATTTTTGGGCGAGGTAACATGGCATAAACGAGGTCAGCAAAAGGAGAAACGTCTGAAGGAACGCTGTCATCAAGTGGCGTTACTTTTACACCATTTTCTGATATATCAACATCATGCAAATCTCCCGCAATCGCCATCGCATTCACTTCTTCCAGACGTGATGATAACAGCGCCATACGTGAGCTAAGGTATTTTTGGCAATCTGTTGGAATGGCGAGTGGTAACTGAGTCTCTTTGAGTAATTTTTCAAAATCAGCGGAAGGAATAAGATAATCGTCAAAATTCTGGTAGCGTCGCGACCCCTTTACCCAGATATCACCCGATCTTAATGCGCCTTTTAGCTCATTAAGGACACAAAACTCATAGTATTTTCGGTCAATCCCCGAGGGGGTTATGACCAATTTTTTCCAGTTTTCAGGGATAAAATTTATGGGCGCGGATGGCGGCACCTTTCGGAGTTGTTTTCGGTATATTTCTTTAAGGGTCTCAAGCGCTTCACTAAGTGACAGCGCTGTAGGAGTTGCCTTGAATTGCAATGCTGATAACATACGGGGGGCATATTTACGCAACGTACTGTATTTTTCGGTGATCAGATTAAGAGGCTCAAAATTATCCTTTCGGGCTAAAAACTGTGTTTCTTCCAGACTGGCGACAAATTCTGGCCAAGGAAGTACGCCTTCTATTGCAGTCCAAGGATCATCCCCTGATTCTCGTGCATTTAGCAGAGCCTGCCCAACGGTAAGATATTGCTTTAACTTACTCTGAATGAGTTTTCCTGTTTTTTGAAGTCGTTCGGCCTGTGTACGCTTTGCTCTACTGAATAAACTGCCCAAGATACGTTCATGTAATTCGATAATTTCATCAGTCAGTGTGGCCCTTGCTTCTGAGATAACACAAACCAACATGGCGTAACGACGTGTCTCGGAGAATTTAGCCAGATCCCTGCTATTCATTTTTCTACCTTCTCGAGCCAATTTGAGCAGTCGGTTTTGGTGAACGGAAAGCGAAATACCTTCAGGTAAAGCCAATCCCTCAATAGCATTTAATCTATCAATATGCTGCAACACATTTTTACCATTAATTTTCCCCGGAGGTTGAAGCAGCCAAGCAAGACGGCTTAGTTGTTCATCCCCTGAGATCAACAGATTATCTAAGGCTGTTTTATGTTGTGGTTCCAGTTGCGTTGTCAGTGCTGTAAACACTGCTCTATCCGCAATTGTCGTGGCTTCAGCAAGGGTCCTCTCAACCACATCAATGGAAGGGAAGATAACATTATTATTATGTAGCCAGATGAGCATCTCTTCAGCAAGGATCAAACCTTTGTCGGTTCGCATAGCATGAGGATATAAATGACTAATGCACATTTTTTGCAAAGGCTTACTGAATGGCACTAATTGTAAATAGCGATAGAGCTCGGCAAGGTGCTCCCAACGGGTTTCCTCTCTAGCAGCGTACTTTTGCCATAAATCAGGATTGAGTTTCAATCTCTCTGCCACTCTGGATAGAATACCATCGTGGGGAAGCGCATTTTTATCTGGGGTAAAACCCAGCCCTCGTAGATAACAGAGTAAAATTGCAAAGCCTAAACGGTTAGGGGGTCTTCGATGTTTTTTAATGAGAATCAGATCTTGCTCATTTAAAAAACATATTCGTGCGAGCAGGATGTCATCATCAGGTACAACCAGTAAACGTTCTTTTTCATCACTGCTCAGTATTTGTCGTCGTGGCATCAATGCTCTCCCAGAATACGGACATAGCTCGCTCTGATTTTCAAAATATAAGCCTATTAAGAAAATGTTTTCTGTTTAACAATGCGTATAACCGTTCGTTCAGAAACACCACATAACCTCGCAGTATCTCGGATGCTCTGCCTATTATTTACTCGAAGTTCAATGATTTTTTCATGCAATTGATGGTCAGCCTGACGCCCCCTGAATTTACCTACCGCCTTAGCTTTTGCTATACCTTCCTGTTGTCGGCGGCGACGATCCAGATAATCTTTTCTAGCGATAGCAGCCAGCATGTCTAACATCATCCCGTTAATAGCTTTAAGCATAACAAAGGTAAACTCATCGCCAACATTTGACGTCAGAGCTATATGGCTTGTTGGAAGATCCAAACTAACAACAATAAGGTCTTTTTCCTGGATAAGACGTTTTAATTTTTCCCAACCCTTTTCATCTAGGCGTGAAAGACGATCAACCTGTTCAATGAGAATAATGTCACCAGATGCTGCATCATCAAGCAAACGTAAAAGTTCTGGTCGTTGGAGTGAGGCCCCAGATACATTTTCAGTGTACCAACTGGCCATGCGAAACCCTTTTTCTTCAACGAAAGCTTTCATCCTATTTTTAGCTCGGAGAGCGTCCTGTTCTTTTGTTGATGCGCGGAGATAACCATGAATGTACATTTTTCACCCATTGATGACGTTTAAGTGGTGATCATAATGTATATGACAGATAAGTAATGATCTAATAGAAAAATGTCAACCCATTAGCTTGTGACAATGGGGTGTACTCAAATGTCATGCGTGGTTAGGTTTTGAGTTTACAATGATGAGGTGAAAGAGAAGTGGTTAAATAGGTAAAAGAATTTAGACAATATCAATTTGTACATAAAATAGCCTTAGCGTAGGATATTTTCCGTTTTCCAAGCGCACCCC
>NZ_CAJCFU010000034.1:0-11953 GCF_903968575.1 Arsenophonus endosymbiont of Apis mellifera
TCCGTTACTTTCCTTTAAATCAGCCCCAAAGTCGCGACACACTTCACCTGCATACTGATGAAATGCTTTGTAGTGCAAGCCACTGAGTACTTTCTTTCGGTACTTAGTCACAAAGACAAGGTGAACATGTAAAAGAAACGCTGCATGTCTTGAACGGTTGATTTTATATTTTTGCATTGAAATTAACCGGATATACGGTAAGATAGTGAGATAATTTACTACACACTGAGTAATAATGCTAATTCTAAAAGCCTACAAATTCAGACTCGAACCAACCGAAAAACAGTCGCAACGTTTGCGGCAGTTGTGCGGATGCGCTCGTTTTATCTGGAATTACGGGCTAGCAGAGACGCAACGCATTATTGAATCCGGCGGTAAACTACCGTCAGCGTTTGAACTAAATCGGATGCTCACAGAATGGAAAAAAAAGCCGGAACATTCCTTTTTGCAAGAAGCCTACACGGATAATCTTCAGCAGAAACTCAAAGATCTGCACGGGGCATGGAAACGCTGCTTTGATAAAAAACTGGCAGCAAAAGCTCCTGTATTTAAAAGGAAAAATGACGGGCGTGATTCAGTTCGTTTTGTTAATTTTGATAAATATTGTCAGCTCGATAATGGCAGAGTGAGATTACCGTCAGGTTTGGTATGGGTAAAGTTCCGGCAGTCGCAAAAGCTGTACGGTAAGATTAAAAACGCAACCGTTAGCCAACATGCGGGACACTGGTATATATCGTTTCAGGTCGAACTGGAAATGGACATTCAGCCTCATTCGTCAGCAACAATGATTGGTTTGGATGCAGGTGTAACCAGACTCGCCACGCTGTCAGACGGCACAGTGTTTGAACCTGTAAACAGTTTTAAAACCAACCAAAAAAAGCTGGCGAAATTCCAGCGTCAGTTAAGCTGTAAAGTTAAATTCAGCAATAACTGGAAAAAACAGAAGCGAAAAATCCAACGTCTCCACTCGCATATAACCAATATCCGCAAAGACTACCTTCACAAAGTCACCAGTGAAATCAGCAAAAACCACGCGATGATCGTCATTGAGGACTTAAAGGTCAGTAACATGTCGAAATCGGCAAAAGGTACACAAGAGCAGCACGGACGGAATGTCAGGGCAAAATCAGGACTTAACCGTTCGATACTGGATCAGGGTTGGTATGAAATGCGCCGTCAGCTTGAGTACAAGCAGCTATGGCGCGGTGGTCAGGTATTAGCTGTGCCTCCGGCATATACAAGTCAACGGTGTGCATGTTGTGGTCATACAGCGAAAGAAAATCGTCAATCACAAAGTAGATTCGAGTGCCTTGAGTGCGGGTATACAGAGAACGCAGATATCAACGGAGCTCGTAACATTTTAGCGGCAGGACATGCCGTGTTAGCCTGTGAAGTGAACGGTGCAGTAATGCCGTCAGCAGCAGGAACCAGGCTTCTGAGCGATCAGATAGTCTCCGACTAACGGGAATCCCCCTCCTGAGTCACGAAGTGTGAAGGTGGGGGAGGATGTCAATAGATCATAATAATCAGCAAAAAATTACCCATTCTCGCCGAATAATTGCTGATATTATTCAGCATCGTGACCCACGGCTGTTAGTTATTTGTGGTCCATGTTCTATCCATGACGTAGATGCAGCGCTGGAATATGCCCATCGATTAAAGCAGTTAGCAATAGAACTTGCTGATAGTTTATATATTGTTATGCGAGTTTATTTTGAAAAACCCCGCACCACGGCTGGTTGGAAAGGTTTGATTAGTGACCCGATGATGGATGGTTCTTTTGATATGGAAAAAGGGCTGCATATTGCACGTAAATTACTGTTATCGCTCGTGGATATGGGATTGCCATTAGCCACAGAAGCTCTTGATCCAAATAATCCACAATATTTAGGTGATTTATTTAGTTGGTCCGCTATAGGCGCTAGAACAACTGAATCACAAACACATCGTGAAATGGCTTCTGGACTCTCCATGCCGGTTGGTTTTAAAAATGGTACTGATGGTAATTTAGTTACGGCAATTAATGCAATGAGAGCAGCAGCAATGCCGCATCGCTTTATGGGCATTAATCAATCAGGTCAAGTTTGTTTATTACAAACACAAGGTAACCCTAATGGTCATATCATTTTAAGGGGAGGGCAAAAGCCAAATTATAGTGCGCAAGATATTGCAAATTGTGAAATACAGATGCGCAATGCTAATTTATTACCCTCTTTAATGATTGATTGTAGCCATGGTAATTCGAGAAAAGATTTTCGTCGACAACCGTTGGTGGTGGAATCGATTATTGAGCAAATTACTTCTGGTAATCGGTCAATTACAGGTATGATGCTTGAAAGCCATATTAATGAAGGAAATCAATCTTCCGAACAATTACGTTCTAAAATGAAATATGGTGTTTCTGTTACTGATGCTTGTATTAGTTGGGAAACAACAGACGCAGTATTAAGAAAATTACATACTAAAATTCGCTCGGTACTTAAAGAGCGTATTAAGACCCTAGAAAAGGCAAGCTAATACAAGGTAAATTGATGTCAGCAGAATTATTACAATTACGTCAACAGATTGATGAAATCGACAAATCATTACTCGCATTACTCGCAAAAAGAGAGCAATTAGTGACGGCAGTGGGTGAAGTAAAAAGCCGGCAAGGGTTACCTATCTATGTACCAGAGCGTGAGGCTTCAATGTTAGAAGCGCGTCGCAAAGAAGCGCAAAAAATAGGTATTGCCCCTGATCTGATTGAAGATATTTTACGCCGCATTATGCGTGAATCTTACCAGCATGAAAATAATCAAGGCTTTAAAAAATTAAATGCTGATTTAGGACCTATTATCATTGTGGGTGGCGAAGGTCGGATGGGAAAATTATTTAGTCGATTATTTACCCTCTCTGGCTATGAGGTTTATAGTTTGAACGAAGAAGATTGGGATACAGCCGATAAATTATTGGCTAATGCTGCTGTAGTCATGATTAGTGTCCCAATTCATTCCACGGTAGAAGTTATTCATAGATTGCCCAAGTTGTCTAAAGATACATTATTGATGGATATCTCTTCTATTAAGCAACAACCGCTTGAAGCTATGTTATCAGTGCATAATGGGCCTGTTGTTGGCTTACACCCAATGTTCGGCTCAGATGTTAATAGTATTGCTAAACAGGTAATTATTTATTGTGAAGGGCGAAATCCAGCAGCATACCAATGGCTATTAGAACAATTGACAGTTTGGGGCGCTAGATTACATAAAATTAATGCCACAGAACATGATAAATGTATGGGATTTATTCAGGCGCTTCGTCATTTTACTACTTTTGCTTATGGACAATATTTATCTGAACAAAAAATCGATCTTCAACAATTGTTAGCTCTTTCATCGCCTATATATCGATTAGAGTTAGCAATGGTTGGACGTCTATTTGCTCAGGATCCACAACTTTATGCAGATATCATTATGGCATCTGATGAAAACATTGATTTAATTGTTAAATATTACCAAAGTTTTGGTCATTCTGTGGCATTGCTTAAAGAGCAAGATAAGGCAAAGTTTATTTCCCAATTTGCGAGAATTAGTCAATGGTTTGGTCAGGATGCTAAACGGTTTATGCAAGAAAGTAATGCATTATTACAACAAGCTAATGACATTAGTCGTTAATTTGCTGTAATTAATACTGTTAAAAAACCGGTTATATAACCGGTTTTTTAGTTAGTAAGGCCAGTAGGTACTAAATTATCAGCTGGGTAGCAGCCGAGAATTTTTATTGAACGTGTTATTGCAGTTAACTTTTCTAATGCATGTTGCATATCTAATGAGCGTAAGTTTGCCTGTACATCAATGTAAAACATCTCTTCCCATGGTTTATTATTAATTGGTCGGGATTCTAACTTACTCATAACAATATTATGCTCTTTCAGTACTAATAATGCATCGACTAAAGCACCAGCATGTTGACTAGTCGCGATCAACAATGTTGTTTTAGCCGGAATTTGCTCGGAAACTTGTACAGCATTGCGCGCGATAACAATAAAACGTGTCATATTATCGGGTTGATTAGCAATATTTTGTTCAAGAATGGTCAAACCATATAATGAACCGCCCATTTCGCTACCCAAAGCAGCCACTTTAGCTGAATTGATTTTAACTACTTTTTGCATGGCACTAGAGCTACTATCGCAATATTTAATTTTCCAATTAGGATATTGTTGTAGAAATTGACTGCATTGTTGAAATGGTTGCGAATGGCTATACACCGTTTCGATATTTTCCAATGGTACTTGAGTTATCGCAAGTAGGCAGTGATTAATGGGTAAACGCATCTCACCTACGATTGAAAGTTGGGTATTTTGCAGCAAATCGTAAACGTCATTAATTGCCCCTGAGCTGGAATTTTCTAAAGGTAAAATACCGTAATCAGCTTGTTTGCTTTCAACTAAAGCAAAGATATCTTGGAATTTATCACAACTTTATTCGATAGATTGACTAAAATGGCGCGCTGAATAGTGGCGTGCTGCAAGATGAGAATAGGATCCCTTGGGCCCTAAAAAAGCAATTCGGGCAGAACCATGAGCTACCGGATTTAAATGTTGCTGAAACACAGCTTGCTGAGTTAACACACAATCTTGGTTGATGATTTGAAAAAGGCGAGTAATATAAAAGCCATCCAGACCGAGTTTCTTTCCCTCAGTTATTAATCTATTTAGTAATTGCTGTTCATGATTTATATTATCAATAGGTTGATGCAGTTTTAATTTAGCCTGAGCGACATGAGTCGCTAAATGATGTCGCTCAGCCAGTAAATTTAATAACAAATGATCAAGTTCGTTTATTTTTTTCTGCATGTTTAATAGATTAGATATACTTTCCATAATTATTTTCTCTGTTGTTTTATTTTTTATTATTGTGTAGCGAATGCGAATAAAAAAACGCTTTTATCAAAATTATCAAGAAGCTAACAAAAATTCAGTAAGTATAAGGATTAAGCTAGGTTATTAATAATTGTTTTAATCAATATGAATTATGAAGCTTATTTTTATGTTAAGCAAAACAAATAAAATAATAAAAAGCGCACTTCTATAAGTACGCTTAGAGAAAAATAAAATGGCACACACTTATGGCTGAATGGCTAGATCTATCTCTTTTGCTATTGGATAAGCACGTCTAGCCTCATTTTTATGTTGACGTTTATTAAGTTGTTTTTCTAGCTTATTTATTAATTCATTGGTTGCAATATAAAAATTACTATGTTTCGCACTAGCAAATAATTTTCCATTTGGTGTATGAATATTGGCATCAACAATAAACCCTTGAGGCTCTTTTGACAGCACAATGTGAGGATTAATTAAAGAAACTCGCCATTTGCTAAGTTTATTCAAACGTTCTTCAATATGGTGACGTATAGCAGGTGTAATTTCTATGCACTTACTTGTTATACTTACTATCATATCGCTACCTCACTTATCATTAAGTTATGGATGTTTTTAGGATAGCGATAATTAATAGAAAAAACGTGATCTCGATCGGTTTTATTTGCTCTCTTACTAAAGTAATGATGGGAGTGTGGATGTATTATCAAAAAAAATGCTTGTTTCTTGCATAAGATACTCGTTTTTTGCATTATTGATGAATTGATCTATTTTATCGGTTTAAAAAATTATTATCTGGCTAAAACTATTTTTTTGTTGATTAACATTAAAAACAGCAAAATAGCTTTGCTGTTTTTAATCAATAAATATTAGTGATTATTATTCCCTTAGGCTGAGTTAGCGGCGATTAATTGTGCAACCTTATTTTTTTCCTGGGTTAAGCCTAACTTATCGTAGGCTATCTCCATATATTTTAGTGCATTGCGTGTTGACTGGGTATCGGGATAATTTTTTAGCATTTGTTCAGTGCGATTAATAACAGCAACATAAGCGCCACGTTTATTATAATATTTAATAATAGCCAGCTCATATTTTGCTAAACGTTCTTTTAGAAAAACTAAACGTTTGCTAGCATCTGTTGCATAAAGGCTATTTGGATAAAAACGAACCAGTTGGCTAAAGTCTCTAAAAGCCACGAGCGCATGTTGAGGATCGCGATCTGAACGATCAATACCAAAAAAATCTTGTAGTGCACTATCGTCTAACGCTTGTGCTGTAAGACCACGCATATACAAAACATAGTCAATATTAGGATGTGTTGGATTAAGGCGAATAAAACGGTCAATAGTTGCTATCGCTAATGGTAGCTCAGCTGATTTATAGTAGGCATAAATCATATCCAGTTGCGCTTGTTGGGCATAAGGGCCAAATGGATAACGATTATCGAGAGTTTCTAATAATTTGATTGCCCCTTTATAATTACCGCTTTGTAGTTTCTCTTGGCTGCTGGTATAGATATCAGTGGGAGAGCTTTCTGGTATAGCATCCTTATTGCTGGAGCATCCGGTAACAAATAAACTCAATGTGGCTGCTGCCAGCAGATATTTTATACGTATAATCACGTGGTTGTTTCCTCTGAATGTGTTTGGGGCGATCTCCATAAAGCCCCCTAACGAAATATGAGTTACAATAGCACATATTTTAATTAAAACGGCACTGCCGTCAAAATGTAAACTTTACTGTAGATAATTTTATGGCTCAACAATTACAACTTCAGGCGCAAATTCTAGAATCGCAACTTGGCCAACGTTTAGACCAAGCTCTAGCTGAATTATTTCCTGATTATTCTCGCTCACGAATAAAAGAGTGGATTTTAGATAATAGAGTGCTGGTAAATGGCAAAATCATAAATAGGCCGAAAGAAAAAGTATTTGGCAGTGAACAAATTGCCATTGATGTACTGATTGAAGAAGATATGCGTTGGCAGCCACAAAATATTCCATTAAATATTATTTATGAAGATGACGAAATTCTGGTTATAAATAAACCTCGTGATTTGGTGGTTCATCCCGGTGCTGGCAATTCAGATGGAACGGTGCTAAATGCTCTTTTGTATCGTTATCCTGAGATTATTAATGTTCCACGAGCAGGGATTGTTCATCGGCTGGATAAAGATACTACCGGATTAATGGTTATTGCAAAAACGATACCTGCTCAGACTCATTTGGTAGAAGCTTTGCAGCGAAGAGAAATTACCCGTGAATATGAAGCGGTAGTAAATGGTCGTATGACCGCTGGGGGAACGGTAGATGAGCCGATTGCTCGTCACCCAACTAAACGAACACATATGGCTATTCACCCAATGGGCAAACCTGCAATTACCCATTATCGGGTAATGGAGCATTTTCGCGCTCATACCAGACTTAGATTGCGGTTAGAATCAGGTAGAACGCATCAAATTCGCGTTCACATGGCGCATATTAATCATCCTTTAGTTGGCGATCCGGTATATGGTGGTCGCCCACGCCCCTTAAAGGGTGTCTCGGAAGAGTTTCGGCAAATTATGAACAATTTTAATCGTCAGGCGCTCCATGCCACAATGTTACGTTTATATCACCCTCTTACTGGTATTGAAATGGAGTGGCACGCAGATATTCCTGCAGATATGGTTATACTAATTAATATACTCAAAGCAGATGCAGTGATGCATAGAGATGAGATGGATTGGTAAATGGATAGCTTAATATATCCGAACTGGCCACAACCTGAAACAGTCATGGCTTGTAGCACAACACGCATTGGTGGTAATAGTTTGCCACCTTATGACAGCCTCAATTTAGGGCTACATGTTGGTGATCAACCGCGATTAGTGACACAAAACCGCAATATCTTAATGAAAATTGCACAACTACCAACCCAGCCTTGTTGGCTTACTCAGGTACATGGCACGCGTATTATCGATTTGGATAAAGAAAAAAAGGGTAATTTGTCAGCGGATGCTGCTTACAGTTGTGAACAAGGACAGGTGTGTGTTGTGATGACAGCAGACTGTTTGCCTGTTTTACTCTGTAACGAACAAGGCACGGAAATTGCTGCCGTACATGCTGGCTGGCGAGGTTTATGTGATGGGATCCTGGAAAAAGCGATAAAACAATTTAAATCACCGGCTTACTCTATTATGGCCTGGCTCGGGCCAGCAATTGGCGCGGAAAAATTTGAAGTAGGTAGTGAAGTGAGAAGTGCTTTTATTGAACATAATGCAGAATTAGCGCAAGGCTTTAAAGCTTTTGCACAGGGTAAGTATCTCGCTGATCTCTACTTGCTAGCGCGTATAAAATTGAACGCAATGGGCGTCCAGCATATTTATGGAGGAACCTATTGTACTATGAGTGAGCCAACGCGTTTTTTTTCTTATCGTCGTGATGGTGTAACGGGACGAATGGCATCATTAATCTGGTTAAAATAAATCTTTAACAATATTAGTTATTATTTTTACATCAACAGTTGATTTTTATCGTAAGTAACTTGAATAATGTGAAATAAAACCTCATTTAATCTGCATAAATGATTGAAATTGTATTTTGGAGGTATTATGCGTTTGGATCGTCTTACCAACAAATTCCAACAAGCACTAGCTGATGCTCAATCGTTAGCAATTGGACAAGATAATCAATTTATTGAACCAGTACATTTACTCGTTGCCTTGTTAGATCAAGAAGGTGGCACTTTACGCCCTTTATTGACATCTATAGGGGTTAATATCAGTCAATTAAGTAACAAATTAAACGATATTCTTAATACCTTACCGCAAGTGCACGGCACTGCGGGTGATATCCAACCCTCAAATGATCTTATTCGGCACTTAAATTTGTGTGATAAGTTAGCACAACAGCGCGGTGATACGTTTATTTCCTCAGAGTTATTTCTTCTGGCAATTTTTGATGCCAAAACCTCCCTGGCAGATACCCTTAAAACGATGGGAGCCAATAAAGCAAATATAGAAAAGGCGATAGAACAAATGCGTGGTGGTGAAAATGTTAATGATCAAAGTGCTGAAGAGCAGCGTCAAGCACTAAAAAAATACACAATTGATTTAACTGAAAGAGCTGAACAAGGCAAACTCGATCCTGTTATTGGACGTGATGAAGAGATCCGCCGAACAATCCAAGTTCTTCAGCGCCGAACAAAAAACAATCCGGTTTTAATTGGTGAACCAGGAGTTGGTAAAACCGCGATTGTCGAAGGTCTCGCTCAACGCATTGTTAATGGTGAAGTCCCCGAAGGATTAAAAAATAAACGTGTTCTCTCCTTAGATATGGGTGCTTTGCTGGCTGGCGCAAAATATCGCGGCGAATTTGAAGAGCGCTTAAAGGCGGTTTTGAATGATCTGGCCAAGCAAGAAGGAAATGTGATTCTGTTTATCGATGAGTTGCACACTATGGTTGGTGCGGGTAAAGCTGAAGGTGCGATGGACGCCGGTAATATGTTAAAACCAGCACTAGCACGAGGAGAATTACATTGCGTCGGTGCAACCACACTTGATGAATATCGTCAGTATATTGAAAAGGATGCAGCATTAGAGCGTCGTTTCCAAAAAGTTTATGTTGCTGAACCTACTGTTGAGGACACCATAACAATATTAAGGGGACTAAAAGAACGTTATGAACTGCATCATCATGTACAGATAACTGACCCTGCTATTGTTGCTGCTGCCAGTTTATCAAATCGTTATATTTCGGATCGTATGCTACCTGATAAAGCCATAGATTTAATTGATGAAGCAGGTGCTAGCTTACGGATGCAGATGGACTCTAAACCGGAAGCCCTTGATCGCTTAGAACGCCGGGTTATACAATTAAAACTTGAACAACAAGCACTAAAAAAAGAATCTGATGAAGCCAGTAAAAAGCGGCTTAAAATGTTAGAAGAAGAACTGACAGAAAAAGAACGAGAATATTCAGAGCTAGAAGAAGAGTGGAAAGCAGAAAAAGCAGAGCTTACCGGGACACAGCATATAAAAGCAGAGTTAGAAAACGCACGTATAAGTTTGGAGCAGGCTCGGCGCAGTGGTGATTTAGCTAAAATGTCAGAATTGCAATATGGTAAAATTCCTGAATTAGAAAAACAACTTGCAGCTGCCACTAAAGCAGAAAGCAACACCATGAAGTTATTGCGTAATAAAGTGACTGATGCTGAGATTGCTGAAATATTAGCTCGCTGGACAGGCATTCCTGTTTCCAGAATGTTAGAAAGTGAACGTGAAAAGTTGCTTCATATGGAACAGGATCTGCATAAGCGTGTCATTGGTCAGAATGAAGCTGTTGACGCAGTATCTAATGCCATTCGGCGTAGTCGTGCTGGTTTATCAGATCCAAATCGACCTATTGGTTCATTCTTATTTTTAGGTCCTACTGGTGTGGGTAAAACTGAGCTATGTAAGGCACTGGCAAATTTTTTATTTGATAGTGATGATGCGATGGTGCGCATTGATATGTCCGAATTTATGGAAAAACATACTGTGTCCAGACTTGTTGGTGCACCTCCAGGTTATGTAGGATATGAAGAAGGTGGTTATTTAACCGAGGCCATCAGACGCCGCCCCTATTCTGTTATTTTGCTTGATGAAATTGAAAAAGCGCATCCCGATGTTTTCAATATTTTATTGCAAGTTTTGGATGATGGACGCTTAACTGATGGGCAGGGAAGAACCGTCGATTTTCGTAATACGGTTGTCATTATGACATCAAACTTAGGTTCTGATTTGATCCAAGAGCGTTTTGGGAGTCTGGGCTACAACGAAATGAAAGAGATTGTCATGGAAGTTGTTAGCCGTAGTTTCCGACCTGAATTTATTAACCGTATTGATGAAGTTGTGGTATTTCATCCACTTAATAAAGAGCAAATTACAGACATTGCACAGATCCAACTATCTCGCTTATATAAACGTATGGAAGAGCAAGGCTATAAAGTAAAAATAACGCCAGCAGCGTTAGAAAAATTGGGTGAAGCGGGCTTTGACCCGGTATTTGGTGCACGTCCTTTGAAACGTGCGATCCAACAAGAGATAGAAAATCCATTGGCTGAACAGATGTTATCAGGCAAGTTAGTGCCCGGCAAACAAGTAACTTTAGATATTAAAAAAGGTGTTATTGTTGCTAAGCAATAAATAAAATTAAATTGTTAATCCTATTTGAAGAGGCAATATTTGCCTCTTCAATCTATTATAGCTATTCAATAACCTTGATTAAAAAACATTATTAGCTTAAGTGATCAACAACTAGCTTTGATACTATCAACTTAAAGCTAGCACAATAAATGAGCACTTAAACAGAAAAAATGCAAATAATAGTTGTTAGTTTCAGAAAACCTCCTATAATGCCCTTCCTGTTATCGCGACTTATTCATCAACGAGTGAATAAAAGTATAACGAGAATTAAGGTGAAAAGCGTAATATACGCCACCTCGCGACCTGGGTCGCACGCTCTTTAACAATTAATCAGACAATCTGTGTGGGCACTCGCAAGACATCATCAAAAACTATTTGAAGATTAAGTCTTGAAGAGTGACAAAACAGTTAATTCATATATGAACTAATAAGCAGTAACGTGATTTTGGGCCACAGCGAAGGCGTTAAAACGTCGACAAAGTGGCAAAAAGAAGCGTTACGGCCAGTAAAACATTCTTTGAGCATCAAACTTTTAATTGAAGAGTTTGATCATGGCTCAGATTGAACGCTGGCGGCAGGCCTAACACATGCAAGTCGAGCGGCAGCGGGAGAAAGCTTGCTTTCTTGCCGGCGAGCGGCGGACGGGTGAGTAAGGTATGGGGATCTGGCCGAAGGCGGGGGATAACCACTGGAAACGGTGGCTAATACCGCATAATCTCTAAGGAGCAAAGTGGGGGACCATTAGGCCTCACACCTTCGGATGAACCCATATGAGATTAGCTAGTAGGTGGGGTAAAGGCTCACCTAGGCGACGATCTCTAGCTGGTCTGAGAGGATGATCAGCCACACTGGGACTGAGACACGGCCCAGACTCCTACGGGAGGCAGCAGTGGGGAATATTGCACAATGGGCGCAAGCCTGATGCA
>NZ_CAJCFU010000035.1:0-6213 GCF_903968575.1 Arsenophonus endosymbiont of Apis mellifera
TCCGTTACTTTCCTTTAAATCAGCCCCAAAGTCGCGACACACTTCACCTGCATACTGATGAAATGCTTTGTAGTGCAAGCCACTGAGTACTTTCTTTCGGTACTTAGTCACAAAGACAAGGTGAACATGTAAAAGAAACGCTGCATGTCTTGAACGGTTGATTTTATATTTTTGCATTGAAATTAACCGGATATACGGTAAGATAGTGAGATAATTTACTACACACTGAGTAATAATGCTAATTCTAAAAGCCTACAAATTCAGACTCGAACCAACCGAAAAACAGTCGCAACGTTTGCGGCAGTTGTGCGGATGCGCTCGTTTTATCTGGAATTACGGGCTAGCAGAGACGCAACGCATTATTGAATCCGGCGGTAAACTACCGTCAGCGTTTGAACTAAATCGGATGCTCACAGAATGGAAAAAAAAGCCGGAACATTCCTTTTTGCAAGAAGCCTACACGGATAATCTTCAGCAGAAACTCAAAGATCTGCACGGGGCATGGAAACGCTGCTTTGATAAAAAACTGGCAGCAAAAGCTCCTGTATTTAAAAGGAAAAATGACGGGCGTGATTCAGTTCGTTTTGTTAATTTTGATAAATATTGTCAGCTCGATAATGGCAGAGTGAGATTACCGTCAGGTTTGGTATGGGTAAAGTTCCGGCAGTCGCAAAAGCTGTACGGTAAGATTAAAAACGCAACCGTTAGCCAACATGCGGGACACTGGTATATATCGTTTCAGGTCGAACTGGAAATGGACATTCAGCCTCATTCGTCAGCAACAATGATTGGTTTGGATGCAGGTGTAACCAGACTCGCCACGCTGTCAGACGGCACAGTGTTTGAACCTGTAAACAGTTTTAAAACCAACCAAAAAAAGCTGGCGAAATTCCAGCGTCAGTTAAGCTGTAAAGTTAAATTCAGCAATAACTGGAAAAAACAGAAGCGAAAAATCCAACGTCTCCACTCGCATATAACCAATATCCGCAAAGACTACCTTCACAAAGTCACCAGTGAAATCAGCAAAAACCACGCGATGATCGTCATTGAGGACTTAAAGGTCAGTAACATGTCGAAATCGGCAAAAGGTACACAAGAGCAGCACGGACGGAATGTCAGGGCAAAATCAGGACTTAACCGTTCGATACTGGATCAGGGTTGGTATGAAATGCGCCGTCAGCTTGAGTACAAGCAGCTATGGCGCGGTGGTCAGGTATTAGCTGTGCCTCCGGCATATACAAGTCAACGGTGTGCATGTTGTGGTCATACAGCGAAAGAAAATCGTCAATCACAAAGTAGATTCGAGTGCCTTGAGTGCGGGTATACAGAGAACGCAGATATCAACGGAGCTCGTAACATTTTAGCGGCAGGACATGCCGTGTTAGCCTGTGAAGTGAACGGTGCAGTAATGCCGTCAGCAGCAGGAACCAGGCTTCTGAGCGATCAGATAGTCTCCGACTAACGGGAATCCCCCTCCTGAGTCACGAAGTGTGAAGGTGGGGGAGGATGTCAATAAACTACTCACTATTACATCATTCTGCCGCATTAAAGCTTTATTATCAGCAAGATAGTTATAAGCAGAGTCTAAATTTTTGGCGGGAAAGACTGCCAGAAATACTGGCGATACGGCGGCGCTATGGTTTAATTTCCGCTGCAGATATGGCGGGTGAGCGTCAGCAACTAATGATCGATCAGCAGACAACTCAGGCCATTAAAGTGCTGGCAAAAAAACAAGGGATGACGGTAGCTGGCTTGCTGCTCAGTGTGTTGGGATGGAGTTGGGGACAGTGGCGAAAACAGAGTGCTGTCACTATTGGTTTCCCTGATGCTGGTCGTTTTTTGCCAAATAGTGAAAACATTATTGGTATGTTAGTCAATACGCTGGTATGGCATGAACAGATATTACCGGATGACACATTGGCTAGTTTCTTGGATCGTTCCGGACAAGAGTTGAAAAATATTTTTTCTCATCACACGGTTAATTATGCAGACATAACTAAACTGGCTTCCACTATGCAGGCGGAGGGACAAACCCTATTCGACCTGGTATTTGTTATGGAGAACACTGATTTTTCTTGCCTCGAATTGCCAGGCCTGAAGATAAAAGGCAGTGTACCTGACATCGGCAGTGCCAAATTTCCATTTTTGGTCTGTGTGACACCGCAGGGGATGGCAACAGAAGTGATTCTGGAGTATCAGACAGCATTATTCAATCGTGAGGAAGCCCATTTTTTTGCCAGCCAGTGGATCCGTCTGTTACAAAATTTAACCTGCGAGTCAGCTGTTATGAGCACACTTTCAACACAATTCGGCTTTCCCCCTTCATCCGCTGCCTCTGTTATTGTTAATCAGGGACAGCAACAGGCGCTCTCCTTTGATACGCTTCGAGCCTGGCTTGATCACCAGCGAAATTTAACTCCCGATACCGTAGCACTGGTTGATAATAATGGTGTGACGTTGACCTATTCCGATTTAATGGAACAGGTAGCGCGCATGGAAATATTTCTCAGTCAACAGTGGAAATTGCCCTATGGCAGCGTAGTGGCGATCCATGCTCATGCAGACCGGCACGCGATTATTGCCATTTTAGCTATGGCCAGTCGCGGTATCTGTTTTGTTGGGCTGGATGTTAACTACCCAGATAAACTGATTACCCATATTTTAACTACGGCAGGAATCGATGCAGTAATGGTGGATCAAGCCCATGCCGCTTCGCCGTTATTAACAACTAAAGCTGAATTGCCGTTAATTCCGATTGATGGTTATCTGCAAGTTAACAATCAGTCACCGTTATCGCCTGATAGAGCGGTTAATGCAGATACCTTAATGTATAAGGTATATACTTCTGGCTCCACTGGTTTGCCCAAAGAACTGGCAGCACGCCATAGTCTGATGCTGAATATTGTTCAGTGGCAAAATCGTATCGGGCTAGACAAACCAGCACGTACCTTACAATTTACTTCTCTCTCCTTTGATATTTCTCATCAGGAGATCTGCACCACTTTGTGTACTGGCGGGACACTATTGTTAGTCCCACCCGCTTTTCGGCGTGATCATCAGGCTTTACTGCGATTTATACAAACTGAGCGCGTTGAGCGCTTGTATATTCCCTATATCGTATTGCAATCATTAGCCGAGACTGCCCAGGCATTGAAAATTGAGCCAGATTGCCTTTGCGAAATAATCAGTGCGGGAGAGATGCTTTTTTGTACTGAGGCGATTAAAAATCTGTTTCGCCAATCCCCCGGTTCCCGACTTATTAATATGTATGGTACTTCAGAAACTCACGTCGTCACCAGTTATACCTTGCAGGGTGAGCCAGATAACTGGCCAACAGCAGTTCCGGTCGGCTATCCGGCAGATAATTGCGGGGTGTATATCGTTGATGAAAGCAATCAATTGTTGGATGATCAACAACAAATCGGTCAGATTGCGATTACCGGGATGCACGTATGGCCCTGTTATCAAAATAATCCCAGCGCTAATCAGCAGAAATTCTGCCTACTCTCGTGCAACGGACAGCATCAGTTAGCTTATTTGACCGGAGATATAGGCCATTATGATAGCCAGGGGCGACTCAATTATCTGGAGCGGCGCGATCATCAAGTCAAAATTAATGGTTACCGGGTGGAATGTGGTCAGTTAGAAACACTGTAGCTAGAAAGCGGCTATTTCCATTCAGTGGCAGTGATGGCGCAGCAAGGGCAGTTGCTGGCCTATTTGCGCCTTAAATCGCCACAGATTCAAGTATCAACGACCGAGTTATATCAACGATTACAGCAGTGGTTGCCAGCCGGCGCTTTAAAAATGGAATTTCGCGTGGTAGATGCACTTAGTACGACACCGAGTGGCAAAATCGACCGGGCGGGTCTAGCCAGGTTGTTATGGCACCCGCTACCAGATGATAATCTCAGTGTACAGACCACTATCAGACGGCAAGCAACAAATCAGCGATCGGTGGCAGACTGGCGCTATTTATTAAGCCAGCTAATTGAGAAAGAGTTGGGTAGAAAACCTAGTTGTGAGCAGACTAAGTTTTTTGCCCTGGGATTAACATCGTTACGACTGATAAAAATCCATGTAGCGTTGATTCAGGCTGGCGCAACTACTCTCAAACTTAACGATCTGTTTGAGCATGCGAGTATTGACCAATTGAGCTATTTTTTAGCGGGTGAAACGATGACGCCGCCTTCTATCACATCGATAGCAACTAAACCAACTAGGTTGACTGAAACTTCGGCAGACGAAAACGCCATTGCGGTGATTGGAATGGCAATCAATGTCAGTCAATGTGCTGATCTGGCAACATTTTGGCGTGCTGTCATGGATTCTCGCGAGTTGGTAGAGCGAGATAGATCATTGCTTACTATTCGCAGCGATAATGAAGAGCGTAAAGTGGCAGTACGTTCATCGCTATCAGGCATTTTCGACTTTGATCAAAATTGGTTCGGTATTTCGCCCCAAGAAGCAAAACGTATGGATCCACAACAGCGCCATTTGTTGATGAGCGTAGTACAGGCGTTAGAAAATGCCGGCTATAGTAGCAGGCAAGATCTGGCGTCGGTTGGTATAATGGCTAGTATAGGCGATGCATTTTACCAGCGCTGGTTAGAGCGGAGAGATTGCACTGAAAGTCGTAATAGCGATCCTTTTTTCTTAGGTTTATCTTATCAGAAGGATTTTGTGGCAACGAAAGTGGCTTATTACCTTGGCTTAGGTGGCCCGGCGCTAACGGTGCAAACTGGTTGTTCAAGCTCTCTGGTGGCAGTGCATCAGGCATGCAATGCATTAAACATGGGTGATGCTGAAATGATGGTAGTGGCTGGGGTAAATATTGATCCAGATGCTGTACAGGGGTATAAATGGGCGCCGGGCCATATCTTCTCTAGACAAGGTAGTACTAATCCGTTCAGCGACAATGCGGATGGCACGCTGGCGACCAATGGGTGTGGCGTTGTGATCCTTAAACCATTAGCGGCAGCTCGGCGCGACTATGATCGCATTTATGCCGTTATCACTGCTAGTGCAATTAATAATGATGGTCGCGATAAGGCGGGATATACCGCGCCTTCTGTTGCCGGGCAGGCGAAAGTGATTAGTTCGGCATTAACACGTGCCGGAATAACCGCCGATCGAATTGGTTATGTTGAAGCTCACGGTACAGCAACACCGCTAGGTGATCCGATCGAAATGGCCGCGCTTAGCCGAGCATTCTCATCAACAACCGGCAAAACAAATTTCTGCCATATTGCGTCAGTAAAAAGTCAGCTCGGTCATGCCGGTCCAGCGGCTGGTATCTTAGGGTTGATCCGGGCTGCTTTGGCACTCTATCATCAAGTATTGCCTGCTAATGTAGGCTATCAGCGTGCTAATCCATTGCTAGAAATGGATAAAACACCGTTCACAACCAGTGCCACCAGTCGCCAGTGGAAAAGTGATGCGCTACGCTACGCTGGTGTCAGTAGTTTTGGCATGGGGGGAACCAATGCGCATCTTATCTTGCGTGAACCGCGGCAAGAAGAGCGCTGTTCGCCTTCAATCAAGCAACAAGGGATCTGTTTGGCACCCTTATCAGCCGCTACGCCGCAGGCGTTACAACGACTTATCGTTCAAGTGTTGAATATCATACGTACCTCTTCGCTGGATTTATCTACCCTTTGCGCACGCTTATCACTGCATAAACCACAGACAATACGTCATCTCGGCATATGGAGCGATCTGGCTCAAGCGCAAGCAGAAATGGAAAGCTGGTTAACACAAGGACAAAACAACCCGCAGATATTAAGGCGAATTGATAGACTGCACAATAGCCAGCAACTGTCCCAGGTTCAGGCTCAGCAGTGCCGTGATTGGTTGCTGGACGAAGAAAGTAGATGGCCAGTCAGCCGGGTAAATAATCATCCTGCAAGCTGGCAGTTTTCTACCACCAATTTTAACTTTGCTCCTTTTATGTTACTTCCTGCTAGGGTTCCGGCAAAACTAGCCACTAAACAGTGGCGTTACACGCCTTGCTGGCAACGGGTAGCTCAACCTCAGATGGCGGTCGCTGATCTCTGCCTGGTGATTGGCATATTGCCCGATAATGTACAGCTGACGGCACGTCAGGTGCTGGTGTTATCTCCAGAAGAAAAACCCGACCATCTTAACCTCCAAAGGGTACTCCCACCGACATAAGGTGGGAGGGGAATTTGGTCGGGCTTGAAAAGCCCGAAG
>NZ_CAJCFU010000036.1:0-29367 GCF_903968575.1 Arsenophonus endosymbiont of Apis mellifera
TCCGTTACTTTCCTTTAAATCAGCCCCAAAGTCGCGACACACTTCACCTGCATACTGATGAAATGCTTTGTAGTGCAAGCCACTGAGTACTTTCTTTCGGTACTTAGTCACAAAGACAAGGTGAACATGTAAAAGAAACGCTGCATGTCTTGAACGGTTGATTTTATATTTTTGCATTGAAATTAACCGGATATACGGTAAGATAGTGAGATAATTTACTACACACTGAGTAATAATGCTAATTCTAAAAGCCTACAAATTCAGACTCGAACCAACCGAAAAACAGTCGCAACGTTTGCGGCAGTTGTGCGGATGCGCTCGTTTTATCTGGAATTACGGGCTAGCAGAGACGCAACGCATTATTGAATCCGGCGGTAAACTACCGTCAGCGTTTGAACTAAATCGGATGCTCACAGAATGGAAAAAAAAGCCGGAACATTCCTTTTTGCAAGAAGCCTACACGGATAATCTTCAGCAGAAACTCAAAGATCTGCACGGGGCATGGAAACGCTGCTTTGATAAAAAACTGGCAGCAAAAGCTCCTGTATTTAAAAGGAAAAATGACGGGCGTGATTCAGTTCGTTTTGTTAATTTTGATAAATATTGTCAGCTCGATAATGGCAGAGTGAGATTACCGTCAGGTTTGGTATGGGTAAAGTTCCGGCAGTCGCAAAAGCTGTACGGTAAGATTAAAAACGCAACCGTTAGCCAACATGCGGGACACTGGTATATATCGTTTCAGGTCGAACTGGAAATGGACATTCAGCCTCATTCGTCAGCAACAATGATTGGTTTGGATGCAGGTGTAACCAGACTCGCCACGCTGTCAGACGGCACAGTGTTTGAACCTGTAAACAGTTTTAAAACCAACCAAAAAAAGCTGGCGAAATTCCAGCGTCAGTTAAGCTGTAAAGTTAAATTCAGCAATAACTGGAAAAAACAGAAGCGAAAAATCCAACGTCTCCACTCGCATATAACCAATATCCGCAAAGACTACCTTCACAAAGTCACCAGTGAAATCAGCAAAAACCACGCGATGATCGTCATTGAGGACTTAAAGGTCAGTAACATGTCGAAATCGGCAAAAGGTACACAAGAGCAGCACGGACGGAATGTCAGGGCAAAATCAGGACTTAACCGTTCGATACTGGATCAGGGTTGGTATGAAATGCGCCGTCAGCTTGAGTACAAGCAGCTATGGCGCGGTGGTCAGGTATTAGCTGTGCCTCCGGCATATACAAGTCAACGGTGTGCATGTTGTGGTCATACAGCGAAAGAAAATCGTCAATCACAAAGTAGATTCGAGTGCCTTGAGTGCGGGTATACAGAGAACGCAGATATCAACGGAGCTCGTAACATTTTAGCGGCAGGACATGCCGTGTTAGCCTGTGAAGTGAACGGTGCAGTAATGCCGTCAGCAGCAGGAACCAGGCTTCTGAGCGATCAGATAGTCTCCGACTAACGGGAATCCCCCTCCTGAGTCACGAAGTGTGAAGGTGGGGGAGGATGTCAATAACGTACAACATTTAGAGAGTTTAAACGATATTGTTGGTAGTATTACCGGAATTCGCGTCCGTGAAACGGTACCTGATCATATTTTTGACCAAGCCAGTGAGATTGTTTTAGTCGATTTACCCCCTGATGATTTACGCCAACGACTGAATGAAGGAAAGGTCTATATTGCCGGACAAGCCGAACGAGCAATTGAACACTTTTTTCGCAAAGGCAACTTAATAGCGCTAAGAGAATTATCCCTAAGACGTACGGTTGATCGGGTCGATAATCAAATGCGTGAGTATCGTGATACTCAAGGTTACTCTCAAGTTTGGCACACTCACGATAATTTATTAGTTTGCATTGGCCACAATACTGGAAATGAGAAATTAGTTAGAGCAGCAGCCAGGCTAGCCGCCAAACTGGGTTGCAGTTGGCATGCTGTGTATGTTGAAACCCCCAAATTACATGCATTAGCAGAAGAGAAAAGACGCGCCATTCTAAAAGCATTAAAACTGGCCCAAGATTTAGGCGCAGAGACTTCAACCTTAGCTGATGCCAATGAAGAAAAAGCCATTTTAGATTACGCCCGGGAACATAACCTAGGTAAAATTGTCATCGGCCGTAAGCAAAATACGACCTGGAAACTGCTCAACTGGAAAATACGCCCTGATTTTGCTGAACGCTTAGGTAGACTAGGACCGGATTTAGATCTGATTATTATTGCGTTAGATGAAAATACCGCGTGGGAAAAAGAGACCGAACGCCGGCCACTAAATGACAAATGGCGAGGAAATATTCAGGGTTACCTATTCGCCGCTCTGTTATGTATTACCATCACCCTATTTTCTAATCGCTTTTTGCTTAATTTTGATCAGGCTAATGTTGTTACTGTTTATGTATTAGCGGTGGTTATTATCGCTCTGCTGTATGGTCGCAATCCTTCTATTTTTGCCGCATTTATTAATGTTATTGGTTTCGATCTTTTTATTGTCCAACCCCATTTTTCCTTTGTTGTTTTTGACATGCAATATTTGATAACCTTCATTGTTATGCTGGTTGTTGGTCTTTTAGTGGGCAATCTCGCAGCGGGAGTGCGCTATCAAGCCAGAGTCGCTCGTTATCGTGAACAACGGACTCGCCATCTTTACGAAATGACCAAAGAGTTAAGCCGAGCGCTGAATGAAATTGATATTGCAAAAACGGGTTATCACTTCCTTTCCAATGCCTTTAAAGCAAAAGTTAGCCTGTTGTTGCCTAATGATCAGCAACAACTGGTTGCGCTTAAATTGGCCGACTATGGACAGGTGCAAATTGATCAAGCCATTGCATTATGGAGTTTTGATAAAAATCAACCAGCAGGTGCCGGCACGGATACATTACCTAGCGTGCCTTATCAATTACAACCGATTGCAACGTCAAATGAAACTTTAGCTATATTAGCTATTGAACCGCAAAATTTGCGTCAATTACTGATCCCAGAACAGCAAAGACTACTACAAACTTTTACTGGCTTGATTGCCAATGCATTTGAACGATTACAGCTTGCTAGACAGGCAGAATCAGCCAAACTGGATGCTGAACGGGAACAACTGAGAAACTCTTTATTGGCCGCTCTTTCTCATGATTTGCGCACACCTTTGACGGTAATATTTGGCCAAACAGAAATATTGATGCTGGAATTAAGCGCTGAGCATTCACCCCATACGGAAAAAGTTAACCAAATTCGTCAACATATCCTAAGTACCTCAAGATTAGTCAATAATCTGCTTGATATGGCGCGGATCCAATCTGGTGGCATTGTACCAACTCTTGCCTGGGAATCATTACAAGAAATTATTGGCAGTGCATTACGTTCTCTCGAATATGCCTTAAAAAGCCATCCAACTAAAATTAATGTTCCTGCTGAACTATTACTTTATTGTGATGCCAATTTACTCGAACGTGTAATCATTAATTTACTGGAGAACGCGATAAAATACTCTGCTGAAAATTCACCGATCGGTATTGATGCCTATCCACAAGGTAAATATGTCCATATTGAGATTTGGGATAAAGGTATTGGCATACCAAAAGGACAGGAAGAACTTATTTTTGATAAATTTTCACGGGCTAAAAAAGAATCGTCCATTCCTGGGGTTGGTCTCGGGCTGGCTATTTGCCAGGCTATTATAAAGCTTCATAACGGCGAAATTTGGGCGGAAAATAATAAAAACAGTGGAGCTATTTTCCACTTTGTTTTACCTTTAATAGAAGTTCCTGCAATAGAGGAGGCCATTGAGACAGAGTGATTCAACACAATATTTTAATAATTGAAGACGAAAAAGAGATCAGACGATTTGTCAAACTGGCACTTGAAGGTGAAAATTTTCGCGTATATGAAGCCGAAACTTATCAGCGAGGACTTATCGAGTCAGCGACCCGCAAACCTGATCTCTTGATCCTTGATCTAGGCTTACCTGATGGTGACGGTATTAATTTGATCCGTGACTTACGTAAATGGAGTCAAATTCCTGTATTAGTACTGTCGGCAAGGGCAGATGAAGCAGACAAAGTCATGGCACTTGATGCTGGTGCTGATGATTATCTAACCAAACCTTTTGGTATCAGTGAACTGTTGGCCAGAGTAAGAGTTGCCTTACGCCGCTATACGCGTAAAAACCAACCAGATCCCGTATTTCGGTTTGGTGATATTAGTGTTGATTTAATCAACCGACGAGTAACTAAAAAACAGCAAGAACTCCACCTTACGCCAATTGAGTTTCGTTTACTGAGTGAATTTATCACTAATAGCGGCAAAGTCTTAACGCAACGTCATCTGCTACGACAAATATGGGGACCTAACTATATTGAACATAACCATTACTTACGTATTTACATGGGACATTTAAGGCAAAAGTTGGAAGACGATCCCACTCAGCCAGTACACCTGCTCACTGAGACAGGAATAGGTTATCGCTTTATGCCTTAATGATAATTCACTTTATCGAGATTAAGATAATGCACTTAATTATTGCATTATCATTTTCGTTATCAATATTTAACTCAGCAAATCTATTATGTCGTTTTTATTGAATAATAAACTGCTCAATCTGCAATAACTTGATTAACAATCTGAATAGCTTCCTGCTCAATTAACTTAAGATGCCCCTTACCACGAAAACTTTCACAGTAAATTTTATAAGCTTCTTCGGTGCCTGACGGTCGCGCAGTAAACCAACCATAATCCGTTATTACTTTTAAACCACCAATAGCCGCACCATTACCTGGTGCTTTGGTTAAGCGGGCAATAATCGGGTCACCAGCCAACATATCTGCCGTAACCATTTCAGCGCTCAGTTTAGCTAAACGCTGTTTTTGTTTATGGCTCGCTTTGGCTTGAATGCGACTATAGCAAGGTTCACCAAAACGCTGAGCAAGTTCTTGATAGTACTGCTGCGGATTTTTCCCAGTCACTGCGGTTATTTCGGCCGCTAATAAACAGAGAATGATCCCATCTTTGTCAGTCGTCCAGGGTGTTCCATCAAATCGGAGGAAAGTAGCACCCGCACTCTCTTCACCCGCAAAACCATACTCACCCTGATATAAACCATCAACAAACCATTTGAAACCAACCGGTACTTCAATTAATTTACGGCCTAAATCGGCCACCACCCGATCAATCATGGCACTAGAAACTAACGTTTTACCTACCGCGACCTCTTTTTTCCATTGTGGTCGATGGCGAAATAGATAATCGATAGCAACAGCAAGATAATGATTTGGATTCATTAATCCCGTTGGCGTTATAATTCCATGACGATCATAATCAGGATCATTAGCAAAAGCTAAATCAAATTTATTGCGCAAATCCAATAAACCTTTCATCGCCCAAGGCGAAGAACAATCCATTCGGATCACCCCATCATGATCTAACGGCATAAAACTAAATGTTGGATCGAGCTGTTCATTAACTAACTCTAAATCGAGTTGATAATATTCAGCAATGCGTTTCCAATAATTTATTCCAGCCCCCCCTAATGGATCGACACCTATTTTTAATCCAGCTTTTTTAATCGCCGTCATATCGATAACTTCACGCAAAGCAATGACATAAGGCTCAATAAAATCATGTTGCTGATAATGAGGATCTTTAATAGCAATTTGATAATTGATGCGTTGGATAGTTGATAATTGACATGCAATGATTTGATTCGCTCGCTGCTCAATTTCAATTGTCAGGCGCTCATCAGCTGGGCCACCATGGGGCGGATTATATTTGATCCCACCATCCTCTGGCGGATTATGTGAAGGCGTGATCACAATACCATCCGCTTTTTTTTCATGCTGGCGATTATAATCCAATATAGCGCGAGAAATAGCCGGTGTTGGTGTGAAACCGTCCTGTTGCTGCGCGATGACATTAACCCCATTTGCTATCAAGACTTCCACAACCGTCATAAAAGCCGGTGCGGATAAGGCATGAGTATCTTTTCCTACCAAACAGGGGCCAGTAATACCATTTAATCGACGAACTTCTACGATAGCTTGGGCGATAGCTAAAATATGTTGTTCATTAAAACTATGACGACATGCACTACCACGATGACCTGATGTACCAAATTGAACGTTTTGAGCAGGGTTTTTTATTTGCGGTTGTAGCGAATAATATTGTGCAACCAGTTGTTCAACGTTAATTAAATCACTTTGTTGGGCAGATTGCCCAGCACGTTTATGCAATGCCACTTATTTTCTCTCCGAAGGGGCAACGGTACACATAGCTTTAATCACTAAGTGACCAATAATATTTATTTAAATCGTACCACACACCTTCTCAACCAATTCAACTGGAAACTTCATATCTTGCATAATTTGTTCAATCATATTGCGTTTACGATTGGTATTGGTATTGGTGATCACCCAATAAGGCGTATCGGGTATCAGGCGAGGTTTTGTTTGCTTACCACTGGCTAATAAGGTCTGTTTATCGCTAGCAAAATAAATACGCGTTCTGCCATGGGTTGCTTCTGTTGCTGCCACAAAAGCGGGTTTATTTAAATTGTATAGGGTGGATAGAATAAGCATAAAGCGATCAATCGCTTTGTTTTTAGTAGCATAATTGTTGGAAAGCAATAAATCATGCATCACACTTGCAGCATCGTGGCAAGAAACTGATTCATTTTTTTTCCCTTCTGCCGCGATATTACTTACAGTTATCGAAAGTGGCATATGCGACTGACTAACGTCAAACCCTAACAGACGTCGTAATATAACCGATGCATTTTCACCTATATGCTGGGTATGGCTCGCGATATAGCGGTAAAGTTCTTCGTCAACTTCAATCGTTTTCATGTTATTTCAATCTATTTTAATTAAAATTACCTGCCAATTATAAGATATAAACCTAAAAAACAAAACAATGAATATTTCAATTACTTAACTTAGTCTTTTAATAAAAAAGTTTCCGCTTGATTGTCAATCCGTATAGAAATAGCTTAATAACTTTAGCTTGCCAAGCACAAAAATATCTTTATTGATATTGGAGATTAGTCACATTATTTATATAAATAGCAAAATATTATCGTGTCACTTACGCTTTTCAACCACTAACAATAGCGTAAATTTTAATAATCCCTGAGTTGATAATTGTTGGTTTCTGGCAATATCCATGTCATCATACTAATTATTGATTAATGAAATGTAATATGACTATGTCGCTAAATAACTGGCTAAATTATCGTATCCATCAACCGGAAAATCCTATCTCTTCTAGTGCGATTGTACTTATCCATGGCTTGTTTGGTGATAGGCAAAATTTAGGCGTATTAGCTCGCAATTTACAAAATTACTTCACCGTTATTCAACTAGATATTCGTAATCATGGTAACTCACCACAGGCAGCAACAATGCTTTATTCTGAAATGGCAACAGACATTTTAGCGCTGCTTGCTCATTCAAAGCAAACCAGCATTATTGCTATCGGACACTCTATGGGTGGAAAAATCGTCATGGCGATGACGGCAATAGCGCCTCAATTGATAGAAAAAATTATCGTTATAGATATTGCGCCAGTCACTTATCAAATTAATCGTCATGAAAATATATTTTCTGCTTTAGACGCAGTAACACAAGCAGGCGTAACTTCTCGACAGGAGGCTGCTGTTATTATGCGTAATACCCTTACTGAAGAAAGTGAAATTCAATTTTTATTAAAATCATTTGATCAAGGCAAATGGAAATTTAATTTACCGGTTTTAAAAAAACAATATAACCAATTGATGGGTTGGAAAACGATCCCAGCTTGGCCTCACCCAGCACTCTTTATCCGTGGCAGCCTTTCCGATTACATTAGCGAAAATTACCGCAAAGATATTCTTACTCAATTTCCGCAAGCTCAAGGCCAGATTATTTTAGGATGTGGTCACTGGGTACATGCTGAAAATCCAGCAGCTGTCATCCGAGCTATTCATCGTTTTCTGGCTATTCCTTCTGATAAATAATCAATCGCATACCATAATATTGCTTTTTTAATCTTGTTCATAAACTAATTTAAAACAAATAGTGACTTTAATTCAGTCTAAAAATATAACTAGTCTTAAAAACAGTAAGATCCTTTTTTTACACTTTTCATAATAAAATAAGTCGATAGAATAAACTTTCTAACTAAGTAATATAATAAAGCATTTTATTAATATTAAATATATTTATATGGCTTTATATTTTAATTTGTGGCTATTGACTATGGATGAAAATAATAAAAAAACGCTTTAATTAATTTCTATTATCATAAGACTAAATAATAAAATAAATATTAATGAATATAATAAAGAAATAATTCAAAATGATAATTTTGTTGATTGCACAAAAAAAATTCAACAAAAGTATCAAATTATATTAAAACAAAAACGCTGCCATAAAAAAGAGTTATCGCGTCTGATTCTACCTGCTATTTTTTATGATAATGATAATGTTCCATATATATTAGCCAGTTATAATGATGAACAAGTGTTAATACAATCTGCTGGCAATAAACCACCGGAAATTTGGCAGAAACAAGATTTTCTGCAACGTTGGAATGGCAATTGGCTTAAAATAAACCAAAAACAATCCCGCTTTGATATTCGTTGGTTTGTGCCTGAATTCTTAAAGCATAAACAGATATTTTTTGAAATCTTGTTTTTTTTCATTTGTATTACAAATATTAGCGCTGTTATCACCGATTGTTATTCAAGTTATTATGGATAAGGTGCTGATCCATCAAGCCTTTAGCACCTTAGATGTGCTTATTTTTACCTTAATAATAGCCGCTTTTATTGAAGTTATTTTAAAAGGTTTCAGAGAATATATTTATATCCATACCGCCAATCGTATTGACATCCGACTCGGATTAAAACTGATCAGGCATCTATTACACTTACCACTCTCCTTTTTCAAAAGCCGTCAGGTCGGCGCAATTGTAAACCGTGTTAGAGAACTAGAAACCATCCGTGAGTTTTTAACTGGTAGCATGTTTACTTTGCTGGTCGATGTTCTTTTCTTATTCGTCTTTATTTATGTAATGTCAATTCTATCAACAACATTAACACTTATTTTTCTGCTCTCAATTCCCTTTTATTTATTGCTGGCCTGGAAAATAACCCCAAAGATAGAAAAAGCAGCCGAAACACAATTTATGCATGCCGCAATCAATACCTCTTTTTTAACCGAGAGCGTGGCCGGCAGTGAAACCATTAAAAGCCTAGCTGTTGAACCACGTTTTATCCGCCGCTGGGATACACAAACTGCCGATATGGTTGCCAGTAATTTTCAAGCTCAACAAATAAACTCACAAGGCAGCCATATTGTTATTTTAATTGAAAAATTGACTATGGCGGTGATTTTATGGATTGGTGCAGCGGAAGTCCTAGCATTAAATATGACCATAGGCCAATTAATCGCTTTTCAAATGATGGTCTCTCACAGTAGTCAACCTTTAGGGAAATTGGTGCAATTATGGGGCGATTATATCCGTACTCGCGTTGCAATTGACAAACTAGCACAAATCATTAATTTACCAACCGAACAACATAGTGAAGGCTTACAACCGCAGTTAACCGGCAAGATCCACTTTCAAAATGTCGATTTTCGCTATCAACCAAATCTTCCTCTTACTATTAATCAATTTAATTTATCCATCAAAGCTGGAGAGATGATCGGCATTGTCGGTACTTCAGGTTCCGGTAAGAGTACTTTAGCACGTCTTTTATTACGTCTTTATACCCCAGAAAAAGGTAGCATATTACTTGATGATATCCCCCTTTATCAGCTCAATATCGCTACGTTACGCCAACAAATTGGTATCGTACTACAGGAAAATTTTCTCTTTAACCAATCTGTTTTTAACAATATTGCTCAATCAAAACCTGATGCAACTTTAGATGAAGTGATTGCTGCCGCCAAATTAGCAGGTGCGCATGATTTCATCTTAAAAATGCCTTTAGGTTACGACTCATTGATTGCTGAAGGAGGCCAATCATTATCAGGTGGCCAGCGCCAACGTATCGCTATTGCTCGTACATTACTAAGCAATCCTCGCATTCTGATCTTTGATGAAGCCACCAGCGCTTTAGATGATCAAACCCAAGCCATAATCCAACAAAATATGCAAAAAATTGCCCAAGGGCGGACCGTAATTACGATTGCTCACCGCTTATCAACAGTCAGTCATCACCATCATATTATTGTCATGGATCAGGGCAAAATTATTGAGCAAGGAAGCCATACACAATTATTGCAACTTAAAAAACATTACCACTATCTGTGGTCATTACAACAATCATTAAAGCAGCAGTAGGACACTTCATGACAAATCGCATTACACGGAAGTTTAAACAATTCTTTGTGCAATATAATTATGACTTCTTGCCCTCACATTTGGCGTTGATGAATAGCCCACCATCACCTTTTGCTCGTTTAACCGCACTGACCTTAAGTATGGGTGTTGTTATCACTATTGGTTGGGCCTACTGGGGGCTGCTAGATGTTCAAGCCACCTCAACCGGACGGCTTATCGTTTCCGGACACTCACAAGTTATTCAAGCTTATGAGCAGAGCCGATTAACGGAATTACATGTAAAAAAACGGGCAACATGTAAAAAAAGGGGAACCTCTGCTCACCCTTGACGCTCTAGGTGTTAGTCAGGATATCATCGGTATTTCTCATCAAATTGAGTATCATACGATTGAAAAATTGCTTTACCAATCGCTACTGGAAAACAAAATTCCCCATCAACAACTCAGCTTTCATCAATTAACAAAACGCCAACAAGAAAAAATTAGCAAAAACTATCACCATGAAAAAGCCCAGTTTGATGCGCAAGTTGCTAGCTTAACCTTTGAAATTGAAGTTAACCATACGTCGCAAAAAGCAAAAACCAATGATCTCAATGTGCTCTTTTTACTACAAAAGAATATCAAGCAGCGTTTAGAAGCCCGTAAAACATTAAGTCAAAAACAGATGATTAGTAAATCAGAATATTTAGAGCAGGAAAAAGAGTTATTAGAAATTAAACGTTTAATTGCCCAACAAAGCTCTGAACTAAATATTTTAAATTCGCAAGAAAAAAACCTAAAAGAACGGCTTAATGCTTTCCAATCACAAAAACAGCATGAATGGAATGATAAAAAAAAACAATCAGAGATCCAGCTCTCAATGCTAGAACAAGAATACGCAAAATTTGATGAGCGCGAACAGTTAGAAATTGTACGCTCACCGGTTACTGGCACCGTGCAACAATTAGCCACTTATACCTTAGGGGCAGTATTACAACCGGCACAAAATTTGATGGTCATTGTACCCGATAACGATGTACAACTTGCCGAAGTTAAGATCTTAAATAAAGATATTGGCTTTATTCGCCCTGGGCAAAAAGTTGCTGTCAAAGTCGACGCCTTTCCTTACACACGTTATGGCACTATTGAGGGAGAAGTATTATCAATTTCACGTGATTCGGCTCAAGATGAACAACTAGGTCTTATCTTTCCAGCGCAAATCAGTCTGAAACAAAATAATCTAATGGTTGATGGTCATGCAATTGATATCACCCCAGGTATGTCTATTGTGGCAGAAATCAAAACCGATAAACGGCGTGTGATAGATTATCTATTAAGCCCAATTCGTGAATACCTGTCTGAATCCATGCGGGAGAAATAAGCAATGGAAACTTTTTCTACCGTAGCAATAGCTAACAACACCACTAACCAAGCCTTAGATGCCATAACTTGGCTTGGTAAACAACTTAGTAAATCCATTACAATTAAACAATTAACTCACTCCTTAGGATTAGAATCTCAACATCTAACCGACTGGCAATTACGAGAGTGTGCGGATTTTATGCAATTAAAAAGTAAAGTAAACTTTCTTACACCTACTGAGCTGGAGCATATCCCGTTACCCGCATTAATTGAAATAGAAGGAATATGGTGGGTATTTACCCATATAACGCACCAAATCATTGAAGTAATAAATCCGTGTTCAGAGAAAACATTAACTTTTCCTCATCATAATAATCCAAATAATCCAATCAAATTTAAAGTATTGCTGGTTGCAGAAAAAAAATTAACTACCAAAAAAATCAAGTTTGGATTAGATTGGTTTTCCCCATCGGTTCTTAGACAAAATAAACAACTAAGAGATATTTTTATACTCGCCAGTGTAGTGCAAATATTTGCCCTTATTCATCCAATCCTTTTTCAACATCTCATTGATAAAGTCTTGGTAGGTCGTAGCCTAAATAGCTTACATGTTTTGGCATTTGCTATGGTTTCATTAGCCATAGCCGAACCTATTTATAGCTTTATTCGTAATAAAATTTTTAATCATACCTCTGGCCAAATTAATGCTGAATTATCTGGCCGCTTATATCGTCATTTATTAGGACTACCACTCGATTATTTTAGACAGCGACAAACAGGACAAATTATTGCCCGAGTTCGTGAAATGGCGCAAATTCGGCAATTCCTCACTGGCTCAACTTTAATGTTGTTTATCGATCTGTTTTTTGTCACCTTATTCATTGCTGTGTTGTTCAATTACAGTGCACTGCTCGCTGGTATCGTCGTTGGTTCATTAATAATCTATTTTATCTTTTGGTTATTAATTGGTCCCATTATCCGAAAACGGGTAGAAAAAGAGTATGAAGCTCAAGCCGATAATACGACTTTTCTTACTGAATCAATAACTGGCATTGAAACCATTAAAACAACTGCCACAGAGAATAGGTTTTTACAACGCTGGCAGAAAATTTTAAGTCACCAATTACAAAAGAGCTTCCAGGTGCAAAAAAGCGGTGTGATAGCCAGTCAAATCATTACCCTGGTTAATAAAATAACTACCGCTATTTTATTATGGTTTGGTGTTAAAGCCGTCATGCAAGGCCAACTCAGTCCAGGAGAATTAATTGCTTTTAATATGCTTAGTGCCCATGTTACCCAACCGATTCTTCGGCTGGCGCAGGTATGGCAAGATTTCCAACATACCCTTATCGCCCTTAAACGTGTTGGTGATATTCTTGATGAACCTACCGAATTTGGCCAAAAAGGGTTAACTAATACCGCATCTATTGAGGGTAATATTGAATTTAATCATATCAGATTTCGTTATGCTAACGACATGCCAGAAGTATTGCAGAATCTATCCTTGTCAATTAAAGCCGGACAATTTATTGGTATCACGGGCCCTTCAGGATCAGGAAAAAGTACCTTAACGAAACTATTACAACGACTTTATATTCCCCAGCAGGGTCAAATTACGATTGATGGTATGGATCTGGCTGTCGCCGATCCCATGGCTTTACGTCTTAATATGAGCGTAGTACTGCAAGAAAGTGTTTTGTTTGCTGGCTCCATAGCAGACAATATCCGCTTAAGCCAGCCGGCAGCTTCTGACGAAGCCGTGACCCAGGCCGCGCAAATGGCAGGCGCACTGGATTTTATTCAACAACTTCCGCACGGTTTCAATAGCCAGTTAGCAGAAAGGGGGATGAATTTATCAGGTGGCCAACGGCAACGTATAGCGCTTGCCCGTGCCCTGTTAACACAACCACGCATTTTAATTCTTGATGAGGCCACTTCTGCGCTAGATTATGACTCAGAAGCCGCTATCATGAAAAATATGCATTATCTGTCTGCTGGTCGAACCGTAATTAGTATTGCCCATCGGCTTAATACCATCCGTTATGCTGACAAAATTTGTGTGATAAATGAAGGACAAGTCGTTGAATGCGATAGCCATGATAATCTACTTAGGTTAAATGGGTTTTATGCTCAACTCTGGTATCAGCAAATAGGATCAAAGGCAAAAATAAACGCTTAAACATGACATGAGTCGCCAGTAAGCTCACATGTATCTGTTTTACTGGCTATGTCTAATTTAACTTGCTCACTAATAGATTGCTTTATCAATAGGATATATTTTATCTGATAGTAGCGATAGTTATCATGCTAGGGTATGATTGTTTTAAGTAACTAGCAAATTTCCATCAACATTTAAATTATGGCAAAAGAGCAGACTGATCGCACAACCCGGGATCTATTCGCCGATGAACTTAGACCAGGGCGTCCGAAAACCAATCCCTTATCTCGACATGAACAATTAAAAATCAATAAACGAAATCAATTAAAACGTGATAAGAGCAAAGGCTTACGTCGTGTCGAATTAAAAATCAATGAGCGTGCTGTTGCAACATTAAATATGCTAGCGCAAGAACAGAAAATAAGCCGTAGTGAACTAATAGAACAAATATTACTGACACAATTAGCAAAGAAAAAGCAATGAATTGCAGTTTTATTGGTTTATTTTGTCTAAAACACACAAAATTGACAAAATTATGCAGTTATTTTCGTCAAAATAATGGTCATTTAATTATTTATTAATCAACTGTTATTATCTTTCCTATTACTACTATTAGTAACAATAAGATAACTAAACAACGCAAATTAAAATTAAGAGGTTTATTTACTTTATGGCAATCATAGGTATCTTCTTCGGCAGTGATACTGGCAATACAGAAAATATTGCCAAAATGATCCAAGAAAAGCTTGGCGGCACTGATATTGCTGAAATTCATGATATTGCTAAAAGCAGTAAAGAGGATATTGAAGCATTTGATATTTTACTATTCGGTATTCCTACCTGGTATTATGGTGAAGCACAGTGTGACTGGGACGATTTCTTTCCGACATTGGAAGAAATTGATTTTGACGGTAAGCTGGTCGCTATTTTTGGTTGTGGCGATCAAGAAGATTATGCCGAATATTTTTGTGATGCTATGGGTACCGTAAAAGAGATTATTGAACCTAAAGGGGCTAGCATTATTGGCCACTGGCCAACTGAAGGTTACCACTTTGAAGCATCAAAAGGACTTGCTGATGACAATAACTTTATTGGTCTTGCCATTGATGAAGACCGGCAACCGGAACTAACCGATCAACGCGTGGAGTGTTGGGTAAATCAAATAATCGACGAGCTTGAATTGCAAGCCATCATTGATAGATAAATGTCATTTTTTTGTACATGATAATTCCTGCAAATTGTGTAATGATATTAAGACATATATAATTGTAAAATTAGTTTGAAAGAAACAGTATGCTACTGTTAACAATGTTTTGATATTATTGAATTCACTACTAATGCAACAAGGTAGGATCCGCATGACCGACAACAATAAAGCATTGAAGAATGCAGGGCTTAAAGTAACGCTTCCACGTTTGAAAATTTTAGAGGTATTACAAGAGCCAGAGTGCCATCACGTCAGTGCGGAAGATCTCTATAAAAAACTCATTGATATGGGGGAAGAGATTGGCCTCGCAACGGTTTATCGTGTTCTAAACCAATTTGATGAAGCGGGTATTGTTACTCGCCATAACTTTGAAGGCGGTAAATCAGTTTTTGAACTGACACAACAACATCACCACGATCACTTAATTTGTTTAGATTGTGGTAAAGTTATTGAATTTAGTGATGAATCGATTGAAACAAGACAAAAAAACATCGCCGAACGTCATGGTATTAAACTCTTTAATCACAGTCTCTATCTCTATGGACATTGCTCAAAAAAAGACCATTGTGATGAAAACGACTTGGGGCACCCTGCCCGCAATAGTAAAGAAGAAAAATAACCCTGCCTATCACTGTTTTTGTTATTAATCAGATAAAACAACGAAGCCCGCAGGTGCTAGCAACACCTACGAGCCTCTGACCACAACATTAACAGGAGTAATGCTATGGCTAGTAGCAATAGTATTATAAACACATATCTAAAGCGCAATACTTTCCTTCACTATCATACCCATAAGATAGGCTCGAAAAGCTAGTTATTACGCTTGATTTTCATATTGGTGAGAGAAAAAGTGCAAGCCCACGCGATATTGACCACGTTTCCATTATTACTTATCTGTCGTCAATCATTGGGGGTGCACAATGCTGTCTGATAGCAATATTATTTTTTCCGAATTAGCTAATGTGCTTCGCAAGCTAGATATCTCACATTTGAGTACCGATGATATCCTACAGTTAGCAAATAGCAGCAAAGAGTGTTGCGCTGGATTATGCCATAATTTACATTTTCTGGCGAAAACCTTGCTTTCTTTGGCAGATAATAAAGTATCAAAGTTCTCTATGGCTAGCCTATGTCAATTAGGTCATGGATTGTCAGCTATTGCTATTTTGCTACCTGCTTTAATTCAACTACAAAAATCTGTTGAACAACAAATTAGCAATATTCCCGAGGATTAATATTAATCGTCGCTTCCATTTTGATTATCAATGGAAGCGTCAATAACGTTTATTTCTCTTTTACAATCCTGCGCACACAGCTTGAAAATGTATTCATTACATCAAAGAAATATTTTAACACTGATAAAAATAGGGTTAAAAAACGCTAGCAGCTATGTTCTCAAACTGCTTGCTGATACAAAGTACGAATATGATTTACATATCTGCTATGTGCGGCTAAGGCGCTATCTTTTTTCTCCGCTATCTGCGGAATAATTTTAACGCTACCAATATGATCAACCGCAAAAAATTTATCTAACTTTGGAATAATATCACCATCGATATAGTAGTGATTAATATTAGCCTTAACTTTTTTTAAGTTGGCTAAATTGCTATATTGCGCTAACAAGTCGTTCTGTAAACCTAAGCCAAGTTGAGCGCTGCTAAAACATTCTGCTCGAATAGCCTTTTCTGTAGTAGATACTTTCAGCGCAGAATAAGCGGCTAAGCCTCCGCCTAATGAATGACCGCTGGTTGAAAGACTATATTTTTGCCATTTCTCATGTTGCATAAGTAGTTGCAAATGATGCAGTAGCTGGCTAGCTTGCTTATAACAAGCAGGAATGTCACCAAACACATTATTAATATTCGCATTGCATTGATTAATAAAAGTTCTCGGATTCTTCATATAACGCGGCGCTCCACCACTTACCGCTTCACCACTGGTGGTACCACCAAAAACTAAGCGAATTTCCTGCCTAACTTTATTGTGAAAAATATAAGCGACTAATCCGGTTTTACTATCATTTAATAAACCATGCTGCGGATACAGTTTTATATTGCTCTTTTTAGATAGGAAGCTGGCCAATTCACGATCGATCCCCCACTGGGTGGCTTCTAATGTGGCAAGGTTACGGTTGTACACAAAATCAGCTAATAACGCATCATGATAATGTTGCTTGATGCTGGCTTTATTTAACAGGAGACTTAATTTTTGACAAGTATGCAACTTATTTAACGACGTTTTTTGTTGTAATATTTCCACATTACTATTATGGATAGTCTTTAATGGAGAGAGCATATTGTCCTTAGGAGATATTAGCTGCGACTCTTTAGGCAAAAACACATTTTTTATTAAATAGCTTGAATTGATAAAGTTTGGCATGGCATAACATCCTTATTAATGGCCAATGGGTCAGTTTAATAATTATATTTGCCAAAGAGTGATTATCTTGTTTTAACCAACTAGAAATCTATGACTTAAAGCCATATTTTTCTATTTAAAAAATATACTACCCAAATAAACCCTCTCTCTTCTTTTTAATAAAAAAAGCGTGGTTATCAACCACGCTTTTTATAGTGACTATCAATGATATAATTTCTTAGCTGGCTATTTTTGCCCAACTATCTCTTAACCCTACCGTGCGATTAAATACCAACTGTTCAGCCGTATGATCATGGCTATCAGCACAAAAATAGCCCTCGCGTTCAAACTGATAAGCTTTTCCAGCTTGCGCGGTAATTAAACTTGGTTCAACAAACCCACGCCGAATCACTAAAGAATCTGGATTAATAACGGCTAAAAAGTCCTCTTCTGCGGCAGGATTAGGCACCGTAAATAAGCGATCATACAACCTGATTTCTGCTGGCAGCGCATGTAATGCACTTACCCAATGGATAACCCCTTTGACTTTACGTCCGTCGGCAGGATCTTTATTTAATGTATCAGCATCATAAGTACAATAAATCGTAGTAATATTACCTGCTGCATCTTTATCAACCCGATTAGCCTGTACAATATAAGCATTACGTAAACGCACCTCTTTACCTAAAACTAAGCGCTTATATTGCCGATTAGCTTCTTCACGAAAATCAGCCCGATCAATATAAAGTTCTCGACTAAATGGGACTTGACGGGTACCCATCTCAGGTTTGTTCGGGTGATTATACATTGTCAGCATCTGCTCACTAGCGGGCATATTTTCAATCACTAATTTTATCGGATCTAATACCGCCATGGCTCGTGGTGCATTTTCATTTAGATCATCACGAATGCAAGACTCCAATGCTGCCATTTCAACCGTATTATCTTGCTTGGTAACGCCAATACGCCGACAAAACTCACGAATTGATGCAGCCGTATAGCCACGCCGACGTAAACCTGAAATAGTTGGCATTCTAGGATCATCCCAATTTTCAACCCTGTTTTCTGCCACTAACTGATTTAGTTTACGTTTTGACATCACCGTATAGGCAAGATTTAAACGTGAAAACTCATACTGTCTTGTATGACAATCAATGGTAATATTGTCTAATACCCAATCATATAAGCGGCGATTATCCTGAAATTCAAGGGTACAAAGTGAGTGAGTAATCCCCTCTAATGCGTCCGAAATACAATGGGTAAAATCATACATTGGATAAATACACCATTTATTACCTGATTGGTGGTGCTTAGCATATTTTATTCGATATAAAACCGGATCACGCATAACTATAAAAGGAGATGACATATCAATTTTAGCGCGCAAACAGGCCTTACCCTCTTCAAATTCACCCGCTCGCATCTTGTCAAATAGCTGCAAATTTTGCTCAATACTGCGATCACGATATGGACTATTTTTACCTGGCTGCTTTAAAGTTCCTCGATATTCACGAATAGCATCAGGACTTAATTCATCAACATAAGCTAAGCCTTTTTTAATCAGCTCAATAGCATATTGATAAAGGTCATCAAAATAATCTGACGAATATTTAACGTTACCACTCCAATTAAAACCTAGCCACTTCACATCTTCTTGAATAGAATTAACATATTCAACATCTTCTTTAACTGGATTAGTATCATCAAAACGCAAATTGCATTGACCCTGATAATCCTTAGCAATACCAAAATTCAGACAGATTGATTTCGCATGACCAATATGTAAATAACCATTTGGTTCAGGTGGAAAACGGGTATGTACATGAGTATGTTTACCTGTAGCCAAATCTTCATCAATAATCTGGCGAATGAAATTTGTTGGGCGAGTATCTGCCTCATTCATTGTCATAGTTCCTCAATGCAAAAGCATGTTAATAACGCTTTTATCATCTACGATATCCGAATTAGAAACAACCGTTTATTAACACATATTATTAGGCTTTATTGAATTAATGAAAAGCGCATAAAGGAAAAACGGGAGGTTCATAACCCTTCCCGTTTTTATCCATTATTAATTCTACGGTTATTATATCAAATCATAATAATAAAACACATCACTTCAATATATCATAAATTGGCGTTATTCCCGCGATTACTTCACCCGTTGCCACTATTGTCAATCCCTGATAATCATCAATATTACTGATAATAATTGGACTTATCATTGATTTAGCATGCTGCTCTAAGTAAGGCAGATCTAGTTTCAGGATTGGCTGACCTACCTTTACGTCACTATTTTCTGCAACTAAACGCTCGCAACCCTGCCCCTTTAACGCCACAGTATCAATACCCATATGAACGATCACTTCAACACCTTCATTCGTCACAATACAGAAAGCATGATTGGTAGCAAAAATTTTTACAATCTTACCCGCGACAGGCGCTAACACCTCACCATTCGTTGGCTTGATCGCTAAACCATCACCGACAATACGGCTGGCAAAAGCTTCATCAGGAACTTCATCAAGGGAATAAATTTCACCACTAACCGGCGCAACCAACGTTAAAATCGTTTGCCCAGCAGGTTTATTTTTTACTTTTAGTGCTGATTGTCGATTATCTTTCTCAACAAAATTTGATGGTGCAACAACTTCTCTTGCGGCAATCTTTTTCATTGCTTCTGCTATCATTTCTGCTCGCGTTCCAACAATAATTTGCACATTATGTTTATTTAAACGAATAATGCCTGATGCACCCAATTTTTTTACCAAATCATCATTAACAATATCAACGGTTTTTACACCTAGACGTAAACGAGTAATACAAGCATCGATTACTGTTAAATTATCGGTTCCCCCTACCGCCGCAAGATATTGGTATGCTTCATGGGTAATATTTTTATCACTGATCGTGATATCTTTGTCATAATCATCAACCTCTTGCTGCTCGTTTGTCATTTCGCGACCAGGAGTCATTAAATTGAACTTATTAATCACAAAACGAAATATGACATAATATAAACCAAAGAAAATTAAACCCTGGAAAATCAACATATACCAATGCACTGCTAATGGATTATGACTCTGCAGTAACATATCGACTAAACCCGCACTAAAGCCAAAACCCGAGATCCAATGCATTGCAGCGGCAATATAAACAGAAAATCCAGTTAATAGCGCATGAATGACATAAAGAATCGGCGCAACAAACATAAATGAGAATTCGAGTGGCTCAGTAATGCCAGTAAAAAAGGCGGCAAAAGCACCCGCCATCATGATACCAGCGACTTTTGCTTTATTTTCCGGGCGGGCACAGTGATAAATGGCCAATGCCGCGCCTGGCAAACCAAACATCATAATGGGGAAAAATCCAGCTTGATAACGCCCCGTAATCCCTTTTTCGGCCATACCTGCTGCCAACGATTTAGCTCCCGCCAAAAAGTTGGGAATATCATTAATACCCGCCACATCAAACCAAAATACTGAATTTAATGCATGATGTAATCCAACCGGGATCAACAGACGATTGAAAAAAGCATAAATACCGGCACCTAATGAACCCAAATCTTTAATATTTTCACCAAACACCACTAATACATTATAAATGAATGGCCAAACATACATCAGAACGAAGGACACCAGGATCATCAAAAATGAAGTCAATATAGGTACTAAACGGCGGCCACTAAAGAACGACAAAGCTTTTGGTAACTCGACACCACTATAGCGATTATAAAGTTCCGCAGCCAATACACCGACCAATATCCCGATAAACTGATTATTAATTTTGTTAAATGCCGCTGGGACCTGCTCGCTAGCAACGCCCATGATCATCGAAAAAGCAGTCGGAGAACATAGGGTGGTTACCACTAAAAAACCAACAAAACCGGTTAATGCCGCTGAACCATCTTTATCTTTCGACAAACCATAAGCAACACCAATTGCAAACAGGGTTGACATATTATCTATAATTGCCGCGCCAGATTTGAACAATAAAGCGGCAATGGTACTATTAGCCCCTAAGCCGTTAGGATCAATCCAATAACCAATCCCCATTAAAATGGCAGCGGCAGGTAACACAGCAACAGGTACCATTAGAGCACGACCTATTCGCTGCAAATAACTTAACACATTCACTCTGTTTTCCCCTTGAATAACCTCATTACTGAGATCTTATGGCTAAATATTATAAATATTCAATTTTTTGCATATATTATCATTAAGTCACTTAGACCCTATTATTTTGCATCACAAATTAAATCAGCTAAAGTTGTGATAAAAGTCTAAATGTCACTCTGTTATTTGATTAAAATAGTGGCTAAACAAAAAATCTTTTTTTTTTATGAAAAATATCTTATTTTTACTAGATTTCAGACGTTAACAAATAGACAATCTTTGCGTTATAAAAACTGAATTAATAGCAAAGAATAATACAAAATCATTAAAATATAGCTGATATGCAGCAAAATTAAGTGAGGTAAAAAATAATGAGGCTGATTCCTCTAACAACTGCAAAAAATGTCGGTCTTTTTTCCGCTAATTACATTGCAAATAAAATTAACCAATTCAATCCAACGGCTGCACATCCATTTGTATTAGGACTGCCCACAGGCGGAACACCTCTAGCTACTTATCATGAGCTGATTAATCTTTTTAAGGCAGGTAAAGTTAGTTTTAAAAATGTGGTTACTTTCAATATGGATGAATATGTCGGGATCCCGCAGAATCATCCCCAAAGCTATCATACTTTCATGTATGAAAATTTCTTTAACCATATCGATATCTCGAAAAATAATATTAACTTACTTGATGGTAATGCAAAAGATATCGACGCTGAATGTAAACGTTACGAAGATAAAATCAAGTCTTATGGTAAAATACATCTATTCATGGGGGGGGTTGGTAGTGATGGCCATATAGCCTTCAATGAGCCAGCTTCATCGCTTTCTTCTCGAACCCGGATCAAAACGCTAACACCAGAGACTCGGCAGGCAAATTCTCGTTTTTTTGACAACAATATCGATCTAGTGCCTAAATATGCTGTCACGGTTGGTGTTGGGACCCTACTTGATGCCGAAGAAATTTTAGTCCTGGCAACCGGTGCCAATAAGGCATTAGCCGTTGAAGCTGCGGTAGAAGGCTCGATTAACCATATGTGGACGATTAGTTGCCTACAAATGCATGCAAAATCAGCCCTGGTTTGTGATGAACCAGCAACCCTTGAGTTAAAAGTAAAAACTTTAAAATATTTCCGTCAATTAGAATCTGACATCATTAATCAATTTGCTAGTTAAATTAAGATAGTAAAATTCAATACTATCGCCTAGCTAAAAATAGGCTAATAATTTGATAGATTATCCTATTTTCTGTCCCTAATAAAAGAGTAAAATATCATGTATGCATTAACCAACTGCATTATTTATACAGGTTATGAAAAGCTTGACAATCATGCAGTTATTATTGAAAAAGAACAAATAAAACAGGTTTGTCCAATTGCAAAATTACCTCAGGATATTGAAATTCGTGATCTACAAAATGCCATTCTCGCGCCAGGATTTATTGATTTACAAGTTAATGGCTGCGGTGGCGTACAATTCAATGATAATCCAGCAGATATCTCAATTAAGACGCTGGAGATTATGCAAAAAACCAATGAACGAAATGGCTGTACTAGCTTCCTACCTACCTTGATCACTAGCCCTGATCCGTTGATCAAAACAGCCATAGAAACGATGCGTGATTATCTGGCCAAATATAAAAATCAGGCATTAGGGTTACATATTGAAGGACCTTACATTAACCCAGTCAAAAAAGGTACACATAATACCGAATATATTCGTAAACCTTCTGCCGAAATGATCAACTATTTATGTCAAAATGCCGATGTGATCACTAAAATTACCTTAGCACCAGAAATAGTTGCAGAAAAATATATTCATCAATTAGTTGAAGCAGGTATTGTTGTTTCAGCCGGTCATTCCAATGCAACTTACGAAGAGGCTCAGAATGGTTTCAAGGCAGGTATTCAATTCTCAACTCATATTTTCAATGCTATGCCTGCTATTTCAGGTCGTGCTCCTGGATTAGTTGGTGCTATTTACAATACACCAAATGTATATGCTGGAATTATTGCCGATGGTTTACATGTTCACTGGGCTAATATTCGTGATAGTAAACAATTAAAAGGCGATAAATTAATTCTAGTAACAGATGCCACCGCACCTGCTGGACTTGATCCTAATGGTAATGAAATGGATTATTTTACCTTTGCTGGTAAAACCATATATTATCGTGATGGATTATGTGTTGATAAAAATGGTACATTAAGCGGTTCATCTTTAACGATGATAGATGCTGTCAAAAATAGCGTTGAACATGTAGGTATTGCATTAGATGAAGCGCTACGAATGGCTACACTTTATCCGGCTCGTGCTATTGGTGTCGACAAAAAACTTGGGAGCATAGAAAAAGATAAAGTTGCCAACCTTATCGTATTTAATCGCGACTTCATTATCCGTAAAACCATTGTTAATGGCCGTGAAATCGAACTGTAACGAGCATATATACTGATGAGTCACAATTACATTTTGAAACAAATTGGTAATATTGATTTAGTTAAACAATTAAATAGTGCTGTGGTATATCGAATTATTGATCAGAATGGCCCTATTTCTCGAATTCAGATCTCAGAACAGAGCCAACTGGCGCCTGCTAGTGTAACCAAAATAACGCGCCAATTACTTGAGCGCGGCTTAATTAAAGAAGTCGCTCAACAAGCCTCCACCGGAGGTCGCCGACCCATTTCAATTATCTCTGAACATCACATTTTCATAGCATTGGCGTAAGATTAGGTCGTCGTGATTGTACATTAGCACTTTACGCCTTAAACGGCAAAATGCTTGCTGAAGCCCATTCACCATTACCCGAAACCGGCCAACAAGAAATAGAAAATCATTTAATCGCAGCTATTGAAAATTTCATTCAACAATATCAACGTCCTAATCGCGAGTTGATTGCTATTTCAGTCATTTTACCGGGCTTAGTCAATCCTAAAGCAGGAATTGTCCATTATATGCCCCATATAAAAGTACATAACTGGCAGTTACTGCGTAATCTGAAAGAGCATTTCAAAATGACCTGTTTTATCGGTCACGATATTCGTAGTTTTGCACTGGCAGAACATTATTTCGGTGCAACACAAAATTGCGCCGATTCAATTTTTGTACGCATCCATCATGGCGCTGGAGCAGGTGTGATTATGGGAGGTGAAATTTTATTGAACAACCGTTATAACCTGGGTGAAGTCGGTCATATACAAATAGATCCATTAGGTGAGCGTTGTCATTGCGGTAACTTTGGTTGTCTGGAAACAATTGCAGCTAATAGCGCTATTGAAAATAGAATTAGGCAACAACTTGAACAAAATTATCCAAGCCAATTAAAACCCAATAATTGTTCTATTAAAGCAATTTGCCAGGCAGCAAATAAAAACGATCCGTTAGCAATTGAAGTAATTAAACATGTAGGTCATCATCTTGGTAAAGCGATTGCCATTATTATTAACCTATTTAATCCACAAAAGGTTGTCATTGCAGGGGAAATCACAGCAGCCGAAAAAGTTCTCCTACCCGCCATGCAAAACTGTATCAAAACCCAAGCACTAAAAGATTTTCGTAATGATTTACCGATTGTTACTTCACAACTGGTACATAATTCAGCTATCGGCGCTTTCGCATTAACTAAACGTGCTATGTTAAACGGCGAACTTTTGCAACATTTGCTTGAATAGCAATAACGGTGTAATACATTGTTGGATATTTTTTACTAGCAGCAATATAAAAAATTTATGCTGCAAATAACATTTATCTATTAATTAAAAATTTTTAATACACAATAGCAATTATTAATCGCTGCAAAAGTTGCAGCTTAGATATACAATATTATGCGCTAACTAATAAATTGCTCAATCAACATTAACTTTTTATCTCAATAAATTAATAAATGCTTTTGGTTGTTAATGAAGATTATCACTATCATTGCAGTAAAAAGCATCGTTTATTTCATTAGCAAAAATGTCTTAACTTAATTAGTTTTTATATTTGCCATATCAAGCTATTATTATTTGGCGATAACACCGTTATTTTTTGTCGATTTTATCGACAAAATGATTACAAGCCAAACAAACAGATATTTTTCTGTGTAAATCGTAAAAAAATCAGTTGACGACTCGGGGCGATATACGCATAATGCGCCCCGCAACGCCAATAAAGGTTGTGCAAAAAGATGGCTACGTAGCTCAGCTGGTTAGAGCACAGCACTCATAATGCTGGGGTCACAGGTTCGATTCCCGTCGTAGCCACCATAATTTGCGGGAGTGGCGAAATTGGTAGACGCACCAGATTTAGGTTCTGGCGCCGCAAGGTGTGCGAGTTCAAGTCTCGCCTCCCGCACCATTCTTTATAAAAATAGTTTATATTCTTGTTGGGGTATCGCCAAGCGGTAAGGCACCAGGTTTTGATCCTGGCACTCCCTGGTTCGAATCCAGGTACCCCAGCCAATTTATAGATGTTAGTTAGTTTATCGTTTATTAAGTTGGGGTATCGCCAAGCGGTAAGGCACCAGGTTTTGATCCTGGCATTCCCAGGTTCGAATCCTGGTACCCCAGCCATATTATAAATTTCAACTATTATATCAACTATCCCCGATTGGGGTATCGCCAAGCGGTAAGGCACCGGATTCTGATTCCGGCATTCCCAGGTTCGAATCCTGGTACCCCAGCCATTGTTTGCAGTAAATTTTGTAAACGCTAAAGCATTTAAACCTCAATAAATCAAAAATTGCACCTTAATACACCATTGGTTAAAAATAGTATGCCGCGTATAAAAGCTGTAAAACCCGAAACAGTAAATACATACACTTCAGTTAACATGTGAGCTGTTAACTAAAGGAACACCGAAGAAGGTTTCAAAATGAAAAGTGGATTAATTAAAGATATTATTGAATGGGATATAGATAACTGGAAAAAATGTTTAAATTACTGGCCAAAAAACAGCGATATAAATCTTGATAACGCTTTAGTATTGGAGTTAGGCAGCAGAAATGGTGGGTTGTCATTATGGGCTGCAATGAATGGAGCAAACGTTATATGCTCCGATAAAGATGGACCTACTGATGATGCCAAACGAAAGCATAAAAAATATAGTGTTAGTCAATTAATACAATATAAAGAAGTGGATGTGCTAAAAATTCCATACGAAAATGAATTAGATGTCATCATGTCAAAATCCATACTAGGAGCACTAGGTTATGATGATAATATTACTAACCAAAAAATTGCCATATCTGAAATATATCGTGCGTTAAGAAAAGAGGGTGAATTTTGGTTCATAGAAAATCTTATTGCATCACCATTACATCAGTTGATGAGAAAAAAATTTGTAAAATGGGGTGATAACTGGAGATATGTTTCAATAAATGAAATGATGTTATTTTTAAATCAATTCTCATCTGTAAAATATAAAACATTTGGGGTTACTTCATGTTTTGGAAGAAACGAAAAGCAACGAAAAATATTAAGTAAATTTGATGATGTCGTGGCAAAAATTACTCCAAATGATTGGAAATACATTATTGTTGGCGTTGCTACCAAGTAAAAGAAATATGTACTATAAATTACAAATAAATTAAAACGATAATACAATAGCGTTAACAGCCATTAATTTTAATGGTTGTCGATCTAAAATCTGAGTTCAAACTTCCGTTATTTCTACTTTATTGATAAATCTTAGTTAAAATGGCACTTTTGCTGTGACAAAAACGAAGTAATTTTCGATTATAATTTATTCAAAACTAATGGTGCTATAAAGGCAAAGTATAAAAATAAAGATATAATTGTTATTTCTATTTTAGATACACGTTGTGACAGAGATATTTGTTTAGCAAAAATTGATAATCATAATATACCTATCGTTTGGGACTATGGATACTTAACATTAGAAGGTTCTGAATTTATTTCTAATAGTATTATTTATCCTGTATTAAAAAATTATTATCTAATTAGTTAACTAAAGATGGCTCATTCAAATACCGATCGTATCTTAAAACTTTTATTATATTAATTTGGGCTTTAAGCGGCTCAACCTCTAAAGGAGGTAGAGGTTAGCCTATACGGTTGAGAAAGCCTAACCATATCCCCTTGGAAGCTAAATTAAAATATAAGACATCGATAGCAAATGTTTTTATAAATTAGTGAGTAGTGAGTAGATACATAATTAACAACGCCGCTGAAAAACAGCGGCGATTTACTTCAAACGCATAAAATAAAAACATCAAAATAGGGCTATTAAAATCACACCAATATGATAGAAATAGTCAAAAATATATGCCAAGTTGACTGCCAACACCAGTAAAAAACGATAACTTTATGAACAAAAACAAATAACTATATACAGTATAACACGTGATTCACAAAGAAATGACAAAAATGTTGACATCCTCCCCCACCTTCACACTTCGTGACTCAGGAGGGGGATTCCCGTTAGTCGGAGACTATCTGATCGCTCAGAAGCCTGGTTCCTGCTGCTGACGGCATTACTGCACCGTTCACTTCACAGGCTAACACGGCATGTCCTGCCGCTAAAATGTTACGAGCTCCGTTGATATCTGCGTTCTCTGTATACCCGCACTCAAGGCACTCGAATCTACTTTGTGATTGACGATTTTCTTTCGCTGTATGACCACAACATGCACACCGTTGACTTGTATATGCCGGAGGCACAGCTAATACCTGACCACCGCGCCATAGCTGCTTGTACTCAAGCTGACGGCGCATTTCATACCAACCCTGATCCAGTATCGAACGGTTAAGTCCTGATTTTGCCCTGACATTCCGTCCGTGCTGCTCTTGTGTACCTTTTGCCGATTTCGACATGTTACTGACCTTTAAGTCCTCAATGACGATCATCGCGTGGTTTTTGCTGATTTCACTGGTGACTTTGTGAAGGTAGTCTTTGCGGATATTGGTTATATGCGAGTGGAGACGTTGGATTTTTCGCTTCTGTTTTTTCCAGTTATTGCTGAATTTAACTTTACAGCTTAACTGACGCTGGAATTTCGCCAGCTTTTTTTGGTTGGTTTTAAAACTGTTTACAGGTTCAAACACTGTGCCGTCTGACAGCGTGGCGAGTCTGGTTACACCTGCATCCAAACCAATCATTGTTGCTGACGAATGAGGCTGAATGTCCATTTCCAGTTCGACCTGAAACGATATATACCAGTGTCCCGCATGTTGGCTAACGGTTGCGTTTTTAATCTTACCGTACAGCTTTTGCGACTGCCGGAACTTTACCCATACCAAACCTGACGGTAATCTCACTCTGCCATTATCGAGCTGACAATATTTATCAAAATTAACAAAACGAACTGAATCACGCCCGTCATTTTTCCTTTTAAATACAGGAGCTTTTGCTGCCAGTTTTTTATCAAAGCAGCGTTTCCATGCCCCGTGCAGATCTTTGAGTTTCTGCTGAAGATTATCCGTGTAGGCTTCTTGCAAAAAGGAATGTTCCGGCTTTTTTTTCCATTCTGTGAGCATCCGATTTAGTTCAAACGCTGACGGTAGTTTACCGCCGGATTCAATAATGCGTTGCGTCTCTGCTAGCCCGTAATTCCAGATAAAACGAGCGCATCCGCACAACTGCCGCAAACGTTGCGACTGTTTTTCGGTTGGTTCGAGTCTGAATTTGTAGGCTTTTAGAATTAGCATTATTACTCAGTGTGTAGTAAATTATCTCACTATCTTACCGTATATCCGGTTAATTTCAATGCAAAAATATAAAATCAACCGTTCAAGACATGCAGCGTTTCTTTTACATGTTCACCTTGTCTTTGTGACTAAGTACCGAAAGAAAGTACTCAGTGGCTTGCACTACAAAGCATTTCATCAGTATGCAGGTGAAGTGTGTCGCGACTTTGGGGCTGATTTAAAGGAAAGTAACGGA